>NZ_JAKRML010000032.1:0-76742 GCF_022346505.1 Achromobacter sp. ACRQX | reverse complement strand
GCCCCAACCCCACCCCCGGCCACGCACGGAGCCATCATGCCCCAGTTATCCGCATACCTCAGTTTTGACGGCAACTGCGCCGAGGCCATGCGCTTTTACGAACGCGTGCTGGGCGGCCGCCTTGACGCGCTGGTCCGCTACGCAGATGCACCGCCCGATGCGGCCATGCCGGTGCTGTCGGACGAGGACGCCGGGCGCATCATGTACGCCCGCCTGACGCTGGACGAACAGACGCTGCTGGGCAGCGACGCCACCGCCGGACATCCCTACCCCGGCAACCGGGGCGTGGCGCTGGCGCTGGTGTATCCCACCGTGTCGGACGCGCATCGCGTGTTCGAGCACCTGGCCGAGGGCGGCAGCGTCACGATGCCGCTGCAAAAGACGTTCTGGGCGGAGGCTTATGGGGCGCTGGTCGACCGCTATGGAACGCGATGGATGGTGAGCGGCGGCCGGATGAACCACTGACAGTTCCGCGCGGCCGCCGCAGGCGTGATCCGCGGTTCGGGATGCCCGCGCCCCGGCTCTTCAACGGCGCCTCCTCCTAGCCGCCCGGCCGGTGCGCCGCCAGCACCTCATGCAACGATTGCGCCGCGCCCTGCAAGACCGGCACCGCGCGCAGCAGGTCGTCCAGCATCACCCGCGCGGTCGGCGCGTGGCAGGCCACCGCCGCCACCACGCGGTCCTCGGCGTCACGCACCGGCACCGCCACCGCGCTCATGCCGCGCACGAACTCCTCGTTGTCGATGCCGATGCCGCGCGCGGCCAATCGCTCCAGCTCGGCTTCCAGCTTGGCCGGGTCGGTCAGCGTGCGCGGCGTGTTGCGCGTGAGCGGCAGGCGCGCCAGCACGCGGCTGCGCTCCAGCCGATTCATCGATGCCAGAAACAGCTTGCCGCTCGCCGTGCAATGCATGGGCACGTGGCTGCCCACGGCAAAGAACAGGCGTAGGGGCTCGGACGTCTCGACGCGTTCCATGTAGACGACCTGGTCGCCGTCCGGCGCGGTCAGGTTGCACGTTTCGCCCAACGTGCACACCAGCTTGGTCAGCACCGCGCGGCATGCGCGCGTGAAGGCGCTGGCGCGCAGCGTGGCCAGCGCCAGCGATGTCGCCTGCGGCCCCGTCACGAAGCCGTTTTCAGTCGGGGTGGCGGCCACAAAGCCCGCGCGCTGCATGGCCGCCAAGAGGCGCATCAGCGTGGTCTTGGGCATGTCGAGCCGTTGCGCCAACTGCGCGAGCGTGGGCGGATGCTGTGCGCGGGCCAGGTGATCCAGCACCAGCAATGCCCGCAGCGAGCGGGCGGCTTCCTGGTGCCCGCCGCTGTCATCGGACCGGCCGTCGGCCGCCTGTTCCGATGCTGCACTGCGATTTTGAAACCGACGCTGCATGTTCTGTTCCATTTGTCTGCCCCAGCGCGTGTTGTGCTTTGTTCTGTGTGCGAGCTTCCTAGAATCGCCTCAGATGCCGGCCTGGTCCGCATTGCGGAGCGCGAGCCGGTCGGACCTGCCGAACAATATAAGGGAGACCGCGCGGATATGTCCGATACCGTCGATTACATCGTGGTGGGCGCCGGCTCGGCCGGATGCGTGATGGCGAACCGGTTGAGTGCGGACGGCGCGCACTCGGTGTGCCTGCTGGAGGCCGGTCCCAAGGACACCTATCCGTGGATCCACATTCCGATCGGCTACGGCAAGACGATGTTCCACAAGGTGGTGAACTGGGGCTTCTACACGGACCCGGATCCCAACATGCTGGACCGGCGCATCTACTGGCCGCGCGGCCGCACGCTGGGCGGATCCAGCGCCATCAACGGCCTCATCTACATCCGCGGCCAGCGCGAAGATTACGACGCGTGGGCGGCGGCCGGCAACGCGGGCTGGGGCTGGGACGACTGCCTGCCGTGGTTTCGCAAGCTGGAAAACAACGACCTGGGACCCGGCCCCACCCGCGGTACCGAGGGTCCGCTGAACGCCACGTCCATCAAGACGCCGCATCCGCTGGTGGAAGCGCTGATCGCCGCCGCGGGCAAGCTGGGCGTGCCGCACGTGCGCGATTTCAATAGCGGCGACCAGGAGGGCGTGGGCTATTACCAGCTGACCACGCGCAACGGCCGCCGTTGCTCCACGGCCGTGGCTTACCTGCGCCCCGCGCAGGACCGCCCCAACCTGCGCATCGAGACCGATGCGCACGCGATGGCCGTGCTGTTCGAAGGCAGCCGCGCCTGCGGCGTGCGCTACCGGCAAGGCGGCCAGGTCCGCACGCTGCGCGCCCGGCGCGAAGTCGTGCTGTGCGCGGGCGCCCTGCAATCGCCGCAGCTGCTTCAGCTATCGGGTGTGGGTCCGGCCAGCCTGCTGCGCAAGTTCGGCATCGGCGTCGTGCGCGACCTGCCCGGCGTGGGCGAGAACCTGCAGGATCATCTTCAGATCCGCCTGATCTACGAGACCACTCGCCCCATCACCACCAACGACCAGTTGCGCAGCCTGACCGGCCGGGTGCGCATGGGGCTGCAATGGCTGCTGCTGCGCAGCGGTCCGCTGGCCGTGGGCATCAATCAGGGCGCTCTTTTCTGCCGCGTCGATCCGGCCAGCCGCACGCCCGACACCCAGTTCCATTTCGCGACCCTGTCCGCCGACATGGCGGGCGGCAAGGTGCATCCGTTTTCCGGCTGCACGTATTCGGTGTGCCAGTTGCGCCCGACCTCGCGCGGCCGGGTGCGCCTGCGCAGCATGGACCCGTTCGAGGCGCCGTCCATGCAGCCCAATTACCTGTCGACGGACCTGGACCGCCGCATGGCGGTGGCCGCCGTGCGGTATGCGCGCCAGGTCGCTGCGACCGAGCCGCTGGCCGGCCTGATGAAACGTGAGTTCCGGCCCGGCCCGGACGTGCACACGGACGACGAGATCCTGCACTTCTGCCGCGAATATGGCGCCACCATCTTCCACCCGTCAGGCACGGCGAAGATGGGACCGCGCAGCGATCCGCTGGCCGTCGTGGACGAGCGCCTGCGCGTGCACGGCGTGTCGGCGCTGCGCGTGGTGGATTGCTCGATCATGCCCACGCTGGTTTCGGGCAACACCAACGCGCCGGTCGTGATGCTGGCCGAGCGCGCGGCGGATTTCATGCTGCAGGACGTGCGGCAGGCGCGCGCGCAAGTCCTGCACACGCCCGCCCGGATGGAGATGACGGACCCCGGCTAGGAAACCCATATCGCAGACAGACCCGGCCGCGGCAGCGCAGATTGCCAGGCCGACCCACCAAAGGAGACTGGACATGGCCAAGCAAAACGAAGCGGCGGTGCGCAAAGTCGTCACCGCCTCGCTGATCGGCGCCACCATCGAGTGGTACGACTTTTTCCTGTATGGCGTCGTCGCCGGCATCGTATTCAACAAGCTGTACTTTCCCACCGGGGACCCGCTGGTCTCGACCATGCTGGCGTACACGACGTTCGCCGTCGGCTTCGTCACGCGCCCGCTGGGCGGGCTGATCTTCGGCCATTTCGGCGACCGCATCGGCAGAAAGAGCATGCTGGTGATGACGCTGATGATCATGGGCATCGCCACCTTCCTGATCGGTCTGGTGCCCACGTACGACATGATCGGCATCTGGGCGCCGATCCTGCTGCTTCTTTTGCGCGTGTTCCAAGGCATCGGGCTGGGCGGCGAATGGGGCGGCGCGGTACTCATGGCCTATGAATACGCGCCACCGGAGAAAAAAGGCTTTTACGCGTCGTTGCCGCAGATCGGGCTGGCGATCGGGCTGTGCCTGGCGTCGGGTACGGTGGCGCTGCTGTCCGTCCTGCTGACCGACGAGCAGTTCATGGCGTGGGGATGGCGCATCGCCTTCCTGGCGTCCGCCGCCATGGTGGCCGTCGGCATGTACATCCGGCTCAACATCAAGGAAACACCGGAGTTCACCGCGGTCAAAGCGCAGAACGCCGAAAGCCGCATCCCGTTCATGGACATGATGCGGCGCTATCCCGGCAACGTCGTCAAGGGCATGGGCGCGCGCTACATCGACGGCGTGTTCTTCAACGTCTTTGGCGTGTTCTCGATCTCGTTCCTGACGCAGTCGGTGCAGATCACGCGGACCGAGGCGTTGATCGGGGTGATGGCGGCGGCGCTGGTGATGTGCTTCTTCATCCCCTTCTTCGGCCGCCTGTCCGACCGCATCGGCCGCACGCGCGTGTACTTCTGGGGATCGCTCATCACCGCCGCGGCGTCGTTCCCGGGCTTCTGGATGATGATCAACAGCGGCGGCAACGTGATGCTGATCTGGCTGGCCATCATCATTCCGTTCGGGATCCTGTATGCCGCCATCTACGGCCCGGAGGCCGCGCTGTTCTGCGAGCTTTTCGACGCCAAGGTGCGCTACACCGGCATCTCGTTCGTCTATCAGTTCTCGGGCATCTTCGCGTCCGGCATCACGCCCATCATTGCCACCGCCCTGCTCAAGACGGGCGGCGGGCAGCCGTGGCTGATCTGCCTGTACGTGCTCTTCGCGGGCGTGGTGTCGGCGTTCTGCGCGTGGCTGATCGGGCGTGGCAAGCAGCCGGTGGAGCTGGACGGCGCGGGTCAGCCGTCCATGCCGCGGGCGGGGCTGCGCAAGGCGTAGCCGGCGGGCGGGCCCCGATGGGCGGTGCGCGCAGGGGCCCGGGCCGTCGCCGGTCGGGTTCGGCGCGGCCCGCCCCGCTCAGTCCAGCGCCGCCTGCGGCGGCTGCTGGGCCGGCCAGCCCCCACCCAGCGCCTTGAACAGCGTCGCCAGCGCCGCCTGGCGCTGGGCGCTCACGTCGATATAGGCGATCTGATCCGTGTACGCGCTGCGCTGCGCGTCCAGATAACGCAGATGACTGTCGACGCCGCCGCGATAGCGCGCCTCGGACAACTGCATGGCGATCTGGCTGGATTGCGCCAGCGCCAGGCGCGAGGCCTCTTCGCGGCGCAGCGTCTCGGTGGCCACCAGCGCGTCGGACACCTCGCGAAACGCCGTCTGGATCGTCCTTTCATACTGCGCCACGGCGATGTCCTTGCGCACAGAGGCCAAATCCAGATTGGCCACATTGCGCCCGCCGGCAAAGATCGGCAGCGTGATCTGCGGCGTGAACGACCAGGCGCGCTGCCCGGATTCGAACAGGCCCGACAGGTCCGCGCTGGAACTGCCGAACAGCCCGGTCAGCGAAATGCTGGGAAAGAACGCCGCCCGCGCCGCGCCGATGCTGGCATTGCGCGCCTGCAACTGATGTTCGGCGGCCAGGATGTCGGGGCGGTTTTCCAGCAGCGCCGACGGCGCGCCCGCCGCGATCTCCTGCACCAGCATCGGCGCATCGGCCGTGCGCGCCGGCAGGTACGGCGACAGGTCGCTGATCCCCACCAGCAGGCCGAGCGCATTCCCGGCCTGGCGGACCTCGCGGTCCATGCGTTCCAATTCCGCGCGCGACTGCTCGGTCAGGCCCAATGCTTCCTGATAGTCCAGCGCGGTGGCCGTGCCCGCCTGACGGCGCTTGACGATCAACTCCAGCGACGCCTCGCGGCTGGCGAGGGTCTGGCGCGTGACATCCAGGCGGCGTTGCGCGCTGTCGCGGGCCACATAGGCCTGGATCACCTCGGCCACCAGGCTGATCTGCGCGCTGCGCGCCGTGGCCTCGGTCGACAGGTACTCCTGCAACGCCGCGTCCGACAAGCTGCGCACGCGGCCGAACAGGTCCAGTTCAAAGGCGGTGAGGCCCAGGCCGGCCTGGTAGCTGCTTTGCACCGCCGACTCGCCGGTGGTGTTCAGGTCGCCGGGGACGCGCTGGCGCGTGCCCGTGCCCTGCGCATCGATGCCGGGCAGCCGGTCGGCCCGCGTGATCTGATACTGCGCCCGGGCCGCCTCGATGTTGAGCAGCGACTGGCGCAGGTCGCGATTGTTGGCCAGCGACAGCTCGACCAGCTTGCGCAAGGCGTCGTCGGTGACGAAGGACTGCCAGTCCAGCGTCGCCGCCGCGGATTCGCCGGGGCCGGTCGATGCCAGGCTCCAGTTGTCACCAACGGGGGACGCCGGACGTTCGTAGACGGGCGCCAGCGAGCAGCCCGCCAGCGCCGCGGTCAGCAGCAGCGCGGACATCCGCAGGGGAAAGAAGGTCTGCAACATGAATTACTCCTGCACCGTGCGCGGCGTGGCATCGGTGGGCGAGGACTTGGGCGAGTCTTTGCCCCGCTTGCGCTGCACCAGCGACAGCACCCACACGAAGAAGATGGGGACGAAGATCACGCCCAGCAGCGTGGCGGTCAGCATGCCGCCGATCACGCCCACGCCCAGCGCGCGCTGGCTGGCCGCGCCCGCGCCGGAGGCCAGGGCCAGCGGCACGACGCCCAGGATGAACGCCAGCGACGTCATCACGATGGGGCGGAAGCGCAGCTTGGCGGCCTGGATGGCGGCGTCAGCCAGCGAATGCCCCTGTTCGCGCAGGCTCTTGGCAAACTCCACGATCAGGATGGCGTTCTTGGCCGCCAGCCCGATGATGGTGATGAGCCCCACCTTGAAGTACACGTCGTTCGGCATGCCCAGCACCGTCACCGCCAGCACAGACCCCAGCGCGCCGATCGGCACGATCAGCATCACGGACGCCGGAATCGACCAGCTTTCATACAGCGCAACCATCAGCAGGAACACCACCAGGAACGCCAGCGCAAACAGCATGGGCGCCTGCGAGCCGGCGAACTTCTCCTGGTACGACAGGCCCGTCCACTCGTAGCCGATGCCTTCGGGCAGCCCCGCCACGATGCGCTCGATCTCGGCCATCGCCTGGCCGGTGCTGCTGCCGGGCATCGCGTCGCCCGCGATCTTGAAGGCCGGATAGCCGTTGTAGCGGGAGATCTGCACGGGGCCGTTCTCCCAGTCCGTCTTGACGAACGCGCTCAGCGGAACCATGCCGCCCGTTTTGTTGGGCACGTTCAGTTGCAGGATGCTCTCCGGCGTCATGCGGTCACGTACGTCGGCCTGCACCACCACGCGCTGCAGGCGACCGGCGTTGGCAAAGTCATTGACCGTGGCCGACCCGTAGGCGGCAGAGATCGCCGTGCTGATGACGTCAAAGCCCACGCCCAGCGCCTCGGCCTTCTCGCGGTCGATGTCCAGGCGCAGCTGCGGCGCGTCGGCCAGGCCTTCCATCATGGCGTAGGCGATCACGGGCGAGCTGTTGGCCTGGGCCAGCAACTGGTTGCGAGCGTCGGTCAGCGCCGCACGGCCCAGTCCGCCCCGGTCCTGCAACCGCAGCGCGAAGCCGCCCGAGTTGCCCAGGCCTTCGATGGGCGGCGGGTTGACGGCCATGACCGCGCCGTCGTCGATCACTGCAAATTTCGCGTTGACGCTATCCGCCACGTCGGTAGCCGATTGGCCCTCGCCGCGCTCGGACCAATCCTTGAGCGTCGGGAACGCAATGCCCGCGTTCTGGCCGGTGCCCGAAAAGCTGAATCCCATGACGGTGAAGGCGTCGCCCATCGCGTCCAGCGACAGCAGGTGCTGTTCGACGTCGGCCACCACCTTGTCGGTGCGCATGTGCGTCGCGCCCGGCGGCAGTTGCACGTCAACGATGACGTAGCCCTGATCTTCCGGCGGAACGAACGATTCGGGAACGCGCACGTACAGCACGGCCAGCACCGCGACGATGGCCGCGTAGATGACCATGTAGCGGCCCGTGCGGCGCACCAGGCGCGTATTCAGCGCCTCGAAGCGGCCCGTCAGGCGGTTGAAGACGCGGTTGAACCAGCCGAAGAAGCCCTTCTTTTCGTCGTGATGGCCCTTGGGGATGGGCTTGAGGAACGTGGCGCACAGGGCCGGCGTGAACGTCAGGGCCAGGAAGCCCGAGAACAGGATCGACACGGCCAGCGACAGCGAGAACTGCTGATAGATCACGCCGACGGAACCGCTCATGAAGGCCAGCGGCAGGAACACGGCAGACAGCACCAGCGTGATGCCGACGATGGCGCCGGACACCTGCTCCATGGCCTTGACCGTGGCTTCGCGCGGCGACAGCCCTTCCTCGGCCATGATGCGTTCGACGTTCTCGACCACGACGATGGCATCATCCACCAGAATGCCGATGGCCAGCACCATGCCGAACATGGTCATCATGTTGACCGAGAAGCCCAGCACTGACATCACTGCAAACGTGCCCAGCAGACACACCGGCACCACGATCGTCGGAATCAGCGTGTAGCGGAAGTTCTGCAGGAACAGGAACATCACCAGGAAGACCAGCACCATCGCTTCCAGCAGCGTGTGCACCACCTTCGTGATAGCCACGCTGACGAACTTGGACGTGTCGAACGGCACCGAATACTCAACGTCCTCGGGGAACGAGGCCGACAATTCTTCCAGGCGCGCGTTCACGGCCTTGACGGTGTCGATGGCGTTGGCGCCCGGCGCAAGCTGCACCGCCGCACCCACCGACTTCTTGCCGTTCAGGCGCGTTTCAAAGTCGTAGCTCTGGCGTCCCACTTCCAGACGCGCCACGTCGGCCAGGCGCACGGACGAGCCGTCCGGGTTGGCGCGCAGCACGATGCGCCCGAATTCGTCCGGATTGTCCAGGGTGCCTTTCACGGCCAGCGTCGCGGTCAGTTCCTGCTCGGGCGCGCCGGGGCGGCTGCCGAAACTGCCGGCCGGCACCTGCACGTTCTGCGCGGCAATCGCCGCGTTGACATCGGCCACCGACAAGCCCAGGCCCAACAGCTTCTGCGGGTCGATCCACACGCGCATGGCGGCTTCGGCGCCGAAGAACTGCACCTTGCCCACGCCGTTCACGCGGCGGATTTCGTTGTTGATGTGGCGTGCGGCGTAGTCGGACAGACCGACCACGTCCTTGTGCGCGTCATCGCCCTTGTACGTCAGGGCGTAGATCATCAGGAAGTTCGAGCTGGCCTGCTCGACTTGCAGACCCTGCTGCGTCACGGCAGACGGCAGACGCGCCTCGGCCTTCTTGATGCGGTTCTGCACGTCCACCTGCGCCAGGTCGGGGTCCGTGCCCGGCTGGAACGTGACGGTGATTTCGGCGCTGCCGCTCGAGCTGCTGGACGACTCGTAGTACAGCATGTTCTTCGCGCCGTTCAGCTCTTCCTCGATGACGCTGGTCACCGAATCGACCAGCACCGTCGCGGACGCGCCCGGATAGGTGGCGGCGATGGTCACCTGCGGCGGCGCGACCACCGGAAACTGCGACACGGGCAGCGACGGAATCGCCAGCAGTCCCGCGAGCGAGATGAAGATGGCCACCACCCAGGCGAAATTGGGGCGGCCAATGAAAAACTTGGACATGGTCTAACCTCGGATTTGCGCGCGGTTCATGAGGGCCGCTTATTGCTTGGCGGACGCGGCGGCATCGCCGGCGGCGGCCACCTTGGGCTCGTTCACGGGCGTCACGCTGACTTTCTGGCCGGGCACGGCGGCGCTGACGCCGCCCACGATCACCCGGTCGCCGGGGGCCAGGCCCTCGGTGATGTGCCAATCGCCGCCGCGCATCGTGCCGGTCTGCACCGCGCGGGTCTCAACCACGTCGTCCGCGCCGACCACCAGCACCTGCGGCTTGCCATCGGTGCTGCGCGTGACGGCGCGCTGCGGAACCAGGATCGCTTCCGGATCCACGCCCTGGTGCGTGCGCACCCGGACATACATGCCCGGCAGCAACAGCACGTCGGGGTTCGCGAACTCGCCGCGCAGGGCCACCTGACCGGTGCTGCGGTCCACAGCAATGTCCGAGAACAGGAGGCGCCCTTCGCGCTGCTGGTCGGTGCCGTCGATCGTGATGGAGATGCTGGCGCCCTCGCCTTCGCCCAAGCTGCCGTTCTGCATGGCCGCGCGCATGCGCAGCATGTCGCCGACGGGCTGGTTGAAGTCCACGTAGACCGGGTCCAGTTGCTGGATCGTCGCCATCGGTGTGGCCTCGTTCTGGCCCACCAGCGCGCCTTCGGTCACTTGCGCGCGTCCGATGCGGCCCGAAATGGGCGCCTTCACGGTGGCGTAGTCCAGGTTGAGCTGCGCGGTCTCGACATCGGCCTGGGCCGAGCGGCGCGCGGCCAACGCGCTCTTGAGCGTGGTGTTGGCCGTGTCGAAGTCCTGCTGACTGACGGCTTCGATCTTGACCAGGGGCGTGTAGCGCTTGACCACGGCCTGTGCGTCGGACACGGCGGCCTGGGCCTTGGCCAGCTCGCCTTCCGCACGCGACAAGGCCGCCTTGAACGGCGCCGGGTCAATGCGGAAGAGCACGTCGCCGGCCTTGACGTCCGCACCTTCCACGAAGTTGCGGCTCAGCACGATGCCGGCCACGCGGGCACGGACCTCGGCCACGCGCATGGGTTCGACCCGGCCGGGCAGCTCGCTGATCAGCGTGTAGCGCTGGGGTTGCACCGCCACCGCCTGGACCGGACGCGGCCCCGCCGCCTGCGGCTCTCCGCCATCGGACCCGCCGCAACCGGCCAAGACGATTGCCGTCGCCAACACCGCCAGGGGCAGCCGCCATGCTTGATTGACCTTCATTCACTACCCCCGCGCTGCGCGTTCTGAATTCAAAGAGACGCCGATGCTACCTGAAAGGACGATTTGAATCAATATTGATTCATTTGCTGCTTTCAGGCTTAAATCTGACGACTCACAAGTCTTTACTTGATAAATTCGCGGAAGTTTGTACAAAGTGAATCGCCCGTGATCCAATACCGGCCCAGGGATAACCACAAATGGGGAGGAGGCAATGTCTGAAGAGGCAGGCCACGAACGGCTGCTGGTCGCGCTGGCGCTGGCGATGGTGGATCAGCCGCGCGCAACCTTGCAGGAGCTGGCCAAGGCCGTCGGCGTCAGCAAGGCGACCTTGTACCGGTTCTGCAAGACCCGGGATCAGCTGGTGCTGCGCCTGATGACGCATTGCGCGCAGGTCATGAAACAGGCACTGGCGGATTCGCACCTGGACAGCGCCCCGCCCCGCACGGCGCTGCGCAGCCTGATCGAACAGCACCTGGCGCACAAGGAATTGACGGCGTTCCTGATCTACAACTGGAAGCCCGACACGGAACTTGAGCCGGACATCATGAACAGCTGGTCCGGCTATCAGGAAACCCTGGATGCATTCTTTTTGCGCGGTCAGCGCGAAGGCGCGTTCCGCGTGGACATGACCGCCGCCGCGCTCAGCGAACTCCTGATCGGAATCATCACCAGCATGGTGGACGCCGAGCGGCGCGGCCGGATTGCGCGGATGGGCATCGCGCAGGTGGCCGAACAGATGATGCTACACGGCATCTCGGCCTAGCCCGCGGTTGTGCGGAAGTGACGCGGAGCGAGGCCCCGCGCCTGTTTACGCTGCCGTCACCGGACGGCCATAAAACGGATAGTTCGGATCGTTGTAGCCGTGCGCCGAGGCATGGCCCGGCGTCACCCACTCGTTCACGACCGTTTCGTCCTCGGGCGTGATCGTCACGTCCAGCGCCGCGTAGTAATCGTCCATCTGCGCCAGCGTACGCGGACCCGCGATAACGGCAGTGATGACCGGATTGGCCAGCACCCACGCCGTTGCGAAATGGCCCGGCTGCACGCCGCGCGCGGCGCTGTGCTGCACCAGCTTCTGCGCGATCTGCAGCGATTCCTCGCGGAATTCGGTCGCCAGGATGCGGCGGTCGCCGCGTCCGGCGCGCGTATCCGCCGCGGGCGGCTGGCCCGGCAGGTACTTGCCCGTCAGCACGCCGCGCGCGATCGGGCTGTACGGCACCACGCCCAACCCGTAATGCTTGCATGCGGGCAGGATCTCGACTTCGGGTCCGCGGTTCAGCATGTTGTAGTACGGCTGGCACACCACCGGTTGCGGCACGCCGAGTTTTTCGCATAGACGCATCACCTCGGCGATGCGCCAGCCGCGAAAGTTCGACAGCCCGAAGCTGCGCAGCTTGCCCGCGCGGATCAGGTCGCCCAGCGCCCACAGCGCTTCTTCCAGGTTTTCTTCGTGGTAGTCGCGATGCAGGTACAGGATGTCCATGAAATCCGTGCCCATGCGCGACAGGCTCTGCTCCACCCCGCGGATCAGCCACTGGCGCGAGTAATGCGCCAGGTTCGGCCCCTTGCCGACCGGATTGCCGATCTTGCTGGCCAGCACCCAGTCGTGGCGCTGCCCCTTGAGCAGCTTGCCCACGACCTCTTCCGACCGGCCTTCGTTGTAGACGTCGGCGGTATCGATGAAATTCAGGCCGTGATCGCGTGCCGACGCAACGATGCGCGCCGCTTCGTCATCAGGCGTCTGCTCCCCGAACATCATCGTGCCCAGGCAGAGCGGCGACACCCGGAGATTGCTGGTTCCCAGTCGGCGGTAATTCATGGCGTGGTTCCTTGATCGGATGAAGGGATAAGGCGTGGCCGCGCGTCACCGCGCAGCCGAACGCCACATCTTGCCCGAAAAAACCTGACATGCCGCAAAACCTGGAAGTTACACACCCGCATCCACCGCCGCCAGGATTTTCCCGAACAGCGCGTCCGCATGGGCCGAATTCAGCCAGCGCACGATCACGACCATCTTGCGTTCCGGTTCCACCCACGTGAACGAGCTGCCCGCGCCCACGCCGAAGAAGCTGGACGACGGCACGCTGGGAAACACCTTGCCTTCGTGGTTCAGCCAGATCAGATAGCCGTAGTACGGGGCGATGTCGCACGGGGTGCGCATCGCCTGCAGCCATTCGCGCGACAGGATCTGCTTACCATTGGCCTGACCGTCGTTCAGCAGCATCTGGCCGATCAGCGCCTGGTCCTTGGCGCTGATGGACATGCCGCCGCCCCAGTGCGAGCCGCCGGGCACCGACGGCATGCGCTGGCCGTCGATCTCGACCCAGGCATTGTCGTAGCCGACCCATTGCCAATCCTCGCTGCAGCCGATAGGCCGCGTGACGGCCTCGCGGAACACTTCCGGCAACGGCTTGCGGAACAGATGCAGCAACGCGTACGACAGCTGATTGATGCGGACGTCGTTGTATTCCCAATACGTGCCGGGTTCCTGCAGCGGACGCGCATCGCCCTTCTTGCCGTCGGGCGGCACACCGAACGTGACGGCGCGATAGCGGTCCGCCTGATCCGACACGCCGAAGCGTTCGCCTTCCCATTCGCTGGTCTGCTGCAGCAGATGGCGCCACGTGATCGACGCATTGCGGCCTTCGTCAAAGCCGATGCCCGGCACGCGCTTGCCGACGGGTTCGTCCACGTCCGGCAGCAGGCCGCGGTCATGCGCCACGCCGGCCAGGATGGCCAGGTACAGCTTGGCGACGCTGAACGTCAGGTCGGCGCGGTCCGGCTCGCCCCACTCGGCCACCGTCTTGCCGTCCACCACGACCACGCCGGACACCGGCCCGCGGTCATGGATGGGGCCGAGCAGGCGGTTCCAGGGCGGCGGATCGTTCAGGTGCACGCCGAAATTGCCTTTGACGCTGCGGTCCCAGGTCGATTCGTGGTCGTTGGCGAACTGGATCGCCTGCTGCATGAGCGTATTCATCGGTTCCCTCGTTGTTGTGTGTTCATTGCCCCGCGCTTTGTGGCGCGCGGGTCAGATATTCCATGGCCGCCTGCAACCCGCCCGAGCGATGCGGGACGCCGGCCGCGGCCAGCCCCATCTCCACGCCCGCCAGCGTGCCGCATAGCGTCAGATCGTTGAAGTGGCCCAGATGGCCGATGCGGAAGATGCGGTCGGACAGTTTGCCCAGCCCCTGCCCCAACGACATGTCGAAGCGGTCCAGGATGACCTTGCGCAGCGCGTCGGCGCTGTGCCCGTCAGGCATCAGCACGGCGGTCAGCGCCGGACTGTGCGCGGCCGGGTCCACGCTCAGCAGCTCCAGCCCCCAGCCCGCCACCGCCAGGCGCGTGGCGCGGGCATGGCGCTCGTGGCGCGCGAACACCTGCGGCAGCCCTTCAGCCGCCAGCATGGCCAGCGCTTCATGCAGGCCGTACAGCAGATTGGTCGACGGCGTGTACGGAAAATAACCCTTCGCATTGGGCCCGAGCATCTCGCGCCAATCCCAGTACGACCGCGGCAGGCTCGCGGTCTCGGCCGCCGCCAGCGCGCGCGGGCCCACCGCGTTGAACGACAGGCCCGGCGGCAGCATCAGCCCTTTCTGCGAACCGGCCACCGTCACGTCCACGCCCCATTCGTCGTGGCGGTAATCGATGGACCCGAGCGAAGAAATCGTGTCGACCATCAACAGCGCCGGATGACCGGCCTGGTCGATCGCGGCGCGCACCGCGGCGATGTCGCTGGTGACGCCGGTGGAGGTCTCGTTGTGCACCACGCACACCGCCTTGATGCGGTGCTGCGAATCTTCCGAAAGCCGCGCGCCGATGACGCCGGCATCGACCGGATGACGCCAGTCGCCCTCGATGTAATCCACTTCCAGACCCAACCGCCCAGCCAGCTTGCGCCACAGGCTGGCGAAGTGGCCGGTCTCGACCATCAGCACGCGATCGCCCGGCGACAGCGTGTTGACCAGCGCAGCCTCCCACGCGCCAGTGCCAGACGCCGGAAAGATCACGACGGGCGACTCGGTCTGGAAGATGTGCTTCAGGCCCGACAGCACCGCCTTGCCGAGTTCACCGAACTCCGGTCCGCGGTGATCGATGGTGGGCAGGTCGATGGCGCGCAGGACCCGGTCAGGCACGTTGGTGGGACCGGGAATCTGCAGGAAATGCCGGCCGGACGGGCGGGTGTTCAGCGTGAGCATGCGTGGCCCCAATGTGGACGGTTTGTATACCAAGGCGGCTTTGCGCGGCGGTCAGGCAGCGTGGAGCGGCCTGGCGGACTTGCGGCATGCGCCACTCTATCCCATTGTTTTTACGTCGATAACCTAGGGTATACACCCATCAAAACCACCGTGAAGACAGGTTTATAGTCTGCGAAAACAAGGGGAATTTTTGTATACCAATGCGCAGCGATCCTAGCTTCTTGCCGGATCATGCCGAGGCCGTTGCCTCGTCCGATCTCACGCCCGATTCCGCCCCGACGGCCGTTCGCGCCGCCGGCGACGGGCGCACGCTGGCGGCATCGGCGGCCGGATCGCTACGCGAACGCATCATCCAGGGCGAGTTCCCGCCCGGCACCCGGCTGAACGAACGCGCCCTGTGCGATTTGCTGGGCGTGTCGCGTACCCCGCTGCGCGAGGCCTTCCGCCTGCTGGCCGCCGAAGGCCTGGTGCAGATCGAACCGAACCGCGGCGCGCAGGTGGTGGCGCTGTCGGACGCCAACATTCGCGAGGCCTTCGAAGTGATCGGCGGCCTGGAGGCCATGTCGTGCCGGTTTGCGTGCGAGCGCGCGACGGACGTCGAGATCGCCGAGATCCGCGCGCTGACCTACGAAATGATGGCCAGCCACGCGCGCCACGACCTGCCGACGTACTTTCGCGTCAACCGCGAGATCCACGAACGCATCAGCCTGGCCGCGCACAACAGTTTGCTCAAACAGCTTTACGACGCGCAGAACGCGCGGATCCAGAACCTGCGCTTCGTCTCGAACGAAGACCGGCAGAAATGGGATCTGGCGATGCGCGAACACATAGAAATGGCGGAGGCCCTTGCCGCGCGCGACGCGGACCGGCTGGCAGCCATCATGCGGCAGCACCTGCAGCGCAAATGCGACGCGGCGCTCAAGAGCCGGAGCGAGACGATAGATACGCAACACATGTAGTGTCATCAAGAGGAGCCTTCACCATGGCTGATAGTCGCTTCACACCTTGCTGCTTCACCCCCGCTACCCCTGCGCTGTCCTCCCGCCGTTCCACCCCGCTCAAGGCCCTGGCCGCCGCCCTGCTCGCCTGCGCCGCGTTCGCCACCCAACCGGCGCTTGCCGGCAAGAAAGACGACACCCTGCGCATGGCCTACGACCAGGCGCCGGAAAGCGTCGACCCGTACTTCAACAACGTGCGCATCGGCGTCATCATTGCCGCCAACGTGTGGGACACCCTGCTCTACCGCGACCCCGTCACCAATGAGTACAAGGGCCAGCTCGCCAAGAGCTGGAAGCAGGTCGACGACAAGACCATGGAGTTCGAGCTGCGCGAAGGCGTCAAATTCCACAACGGCGAAGAGTTCGACGCAGACTCCGTGGTCTACACGCTGAACTACGTGGCCGATCCGAAGAACAAGGCGGTCACGCAGCAGAACGTGTCGTGGATCGACAAGGTCGAGAAGATCGACAAGTACAAGGTGCGCCTGACCACCAAAGAGCCCTTCCCCGGCGCCAAGGAATACCTGTCCACCACGGCCGCCATCCACCCGGCGAAGTATTACCAGGAGGTCGGCCCCAAGGGCATGAACGCCAAGCCCGTGGGCTCCGGTCCGTACAAGGTCGTCGACTACCAGCCTGGCAAGTCCATCACGCTGGAACGCAACGCCGACTATTTCAAGGATTCGCCCAAGGCGCAGCCCAAGATCGGCAAGGTCGTCATCCGTTTCATTCCCGACCGCCAGACGCAGATGGCCGAGGTCATCTCGGGCGGCGAAGACCTGATCATGAGCGTGCCCAAGGACCAGGCCGAACAGCTGGGCGGCATGCCGAACCTGCAGATGGTCACGGGCAACACCATGCGCATCGTGTTCATGCAGATGAACATCCTGGAAGGCACGCCCGCGCCGCAGCTGAAGGACGAGCGGGTGCGCCGCGCGATCATCCACGCCATCGACCGCGAATCCATGCTCAAGAACATCGTGGGCGAAGGCGGCGGGCTCATCAACACCATCTGCACGCCGTCGCAAGTGGGCTGCACGCAGGAAGGCGCGCCGACCTACAAGTACGATCCCGCGCAGGCCAAGAAGCTGCTGGCCGAAGCGGGCTACCCGAATGGCTTTGATATCGACATCGTCGCGTACCGCGAACGCAACCAGACCGAAGCCATCATCAACTACCTGCAGGCCGTCGGCATCCGCGCCAAGCTGAACTTCCTGCAGTACGCCGCGATGCGCGACATGATCCGCGCGAACAAGGCGTCGCTCACGCACCAGACGTGGGGCTCGAACCTGGTGAACGACGTGTCGGCGTCCACGCCGGTGTATTTCGCGTTCGGCAGCGACGACATCACGCGCGACCCGAAGGTGCGCGACCTGCTGAAGAAGGGCGATACCACCATCGAACCCGGGCCGCGCAAGGCTGCCTACAAGGAGGCGCTGGACATCATCGCGGACAAGGCCTACGCCGTTCCCCTGTGGACGCTGCCCGCCTACTACGTCGCCACCAAGGACGTGAACTTCAAGCCCTACTCGGACGAGCTGGTGCGCTTCTGGGACATGAGCTGGAAGTAAGGCGCGGTCCGCGCCGGGCGGGCTTCGCAAACGCCCGGCGCTGCTGAACAGAGAGGAAGTCCTATGCTTTATTTCACGCTGAGGCGCCTGGGCCTGGCGGCGCTGGTGGCGCTGACCGTGTCGATCCTGGCGTTCCTGCTGCTGCACCTGTCGGGCGACCCGGCGCTGGCGCTGGCCGGCGAAGGCGCGCGGCAGGCCGACATCGACATGATCCGCAAGACCTACGGCCTGGACCGCCCTATCATCGTCCAGTACGCCGACTGGCTCTGGCACATCCTGCAGGGCGACTTCGGGACGTCGGTGTATTTCAAGACCGAGGCCGGGCCGCTGATCCTGTCCAAGCTGGCGACCACGCTGAAGCTGGGCATGGCGGCGCTGGCGTTTGCGCTGTGCATCTCGATTCCGCTGGGCGTGCTGGCCGCGCTGTACAAAGGCAGCCTGATCGACCGCGTCTGTCTGGCGATCGCGGTGCTGGGCCAGGCGCTGCCGAACTTCTTCTTTGCGCTGATCCTGATCATGCTGTTCTCGATCTCGCTGCGCATCCTGCCGGTGTCGGGCAGCGGCACGTGGCAGCACTTCGTCATGCCTGCGATCGCGCTGGGCTATTACGTCGCGCCGGCGTTCATGCGCCTGATCCGCGCCGGCATGATCGAGGTGCTGAGCGCCGACTACATCCGCACCGCGCGGGCCAAGGGGCTGCCCGCCCGCAAGGTCATCTTCAAGCACGCCCTGCGCAACGCCATCGTGCCGGTGGTCGCGCTGGCCGCCGTGCAGCTGGGCTACCTGCTGGGCGGCTCGGTGGTCATCGAGACCATCTTCGCGCTGGACGGCCTGGGATATTTGGCCTATCAGAGCATCACGTACAAGGACTATCCGGTCATGCAGCTGATCGTGCTGCTGCTGTCGGTGCTGTATGTGCTGCTGACGCTTGCCGCCGATGTGGCCAACGCGTGGCTCGATCCGCGCATCCGGGTGTCCTGACATGAACACGCCTACGCTCACCCCCGCCACCCCCGCCGCAGCCCCGCTGGAACTGTCCGCGTCCACGCTGCGCTGGCGCCGCCTGCGGCGCAACAAGGCGCTGCTGGCCGGCGGCGGCATCCTCTTCGTCATCGTGCTGATCGCGCTGCTGGCGCCGTGGATCTCGCCTCACGATCCCTATTTCCAGGATCTGGCCTACCGCACCGCTCCGCCCGTCTGGTACGAAAAAGGCACCTGGCTGCACCCGCTGGGCACCGACCAGCTGGGACGCGACTATATGTCGCGCCTGTTCTACGGCGCACGTATCTCGCTCTTGATCGGCATCAGCGTCGCGCTCATCTCGGGCCTGATCGGCACGGCGATGGGCATGGCGGCCGGCTACTTTGGCGGCAAGGTCGACATGGCCGTGTCGTTCCTCATCACCACGCGCCTGTCCATGCCGGTGATCCTGGTGGCGCTGGCTACCGTGGCCATCGTCGGCGGCTCGCTGTGGGTGGTGATCCTGGTGCTGGGCCTGCTCAAGTGGGACCGCTACGCCGTCGTGATGCGCAGCGCCACGCAGCAGGTGCGCTCGCTGGAATACGTGGCCGCCGCGCAGGCCGCCGGCGCCAGCACGTGGCGCATCGTCTGGGGCGAGGTCCTGCCCAATGTCGTGCCGCAGCTCATCGTGATCGCCACGCTGGAAGCCGCCAGCGCGATCCTGCTGGAAGCCTCGCTGTCCTTCCTGGGCCTGGGCGTCCAACCGCCGCTGCCGTCGTGGGGCTTGATGATCTCCGAGGCCAAGGCCTACATGTTCTTCTCGTTCTGGCTGATCGCCATTCCCGGGTCGGCGCTGGCGCTCTTGATCTTCGCGATCAACCTGGCCGGCGACGGACTGCATCAACTCCTGACGCCTGAAGAGAGGGCCTGAGCATGAACGGCACCGATATCGTCCTGGACGTCCAGGGACTGACCGTCGACATCGCCACACCACGCGGGCCGCTGCACGCGGTGCGCGATGTCTCCTTCCAGGTCAAGCGCGGCGAAACGCTGTGCCTCGTGGGGGAATCGGGCTGCGGCAAGTCCATGACCTCGCTGGCCATCATGGGCCTCTTGCCCAAGGCCGCCCGGCGCAGCACGCGCCGGCTGGCGGTGCTGGGCGAGGACCTTTCGAAGGCGCGCGGGCGGCGCGTCAACGCGTTGCGCGGCAGCAAGATGGCGATGATCTTTCAAGAGCCCATGACGGCGCTCAATCCCGCCTACGCCATTGGCGAACAGCTCACCGAACACTACATCCACCACTGCAAGGCGAGCAGCCAGCAGGCGCGGGACCGGGCGGTGGAACTGCTGGAAAAGGTCGGCATCGCCTCGGCCGGCCAGCGGCTGGGGCAGTATCCCCATCAGTTGTCCGGCGGACTGCGTCAACGCGTAATGATCGCGATGGCGCTCATGTGCGGCCCTGAGCTCTTGATCGCCGACGAGCCCAGCACCGCGCTGGACGTCACGATCCAGGCGCAGATCCTGCGGCTGCTGGCCGACCTGCAGGCGGAACTGGGCATCGCGATGGTGCTGATCACGCACGATCTGGGCGTGGTCGCCCGCATCGCGCGGCAGGTGGCCGTGATGTATGCGGGGCAGATCGTCGAGGAAGGCCCCGTCGCCGACATCTTTGCGACGCCGCATCACCCCTACACGCAAGGGCTGCTGGGCTGTATCCCCGTGCCTGGCCGCACGGCGCCGGGCGAAGCGCTGGGCACCATACCCGGCGTGGTGCCGTCGCTGGTCGGCGACTTGCGCGGCTGCGCCTTTGCCGACCGCTGCCGCTACGCGCAGCCGCAATGCCGGCAGGCCGTTCACGTCCACGGCCAGGCGACTGGCCAGCAATGGCGCTGCATCCTCAGCGCCGAAGGAGTCCCGGCATGAGCGCGCTGCTGCAAGCCGATGGCGTCAGCCGCCAATTCACGGTGCGCGCCGGCATGTTCCGTCCGCGAAGCACGCTGCACGCGGTCAATGGCGTGGACCTGGCGGTTGACCGGGGCGCGGTGCTGGGCATTGTGGGCGAGTCCGGCTGCGGCAAGTCCACCCTCGCGCGCATGCTGCTGGGGCTGACGCCGCCGACCGAAGGCGCCATCCGCCTCGACGGCCAGGACATCCGGCAGATGGACCGGCGCGCCCTCGCCCGGCGCGTGCAGCCCATCTTCCAGGACCCGTATTCGTCGCTGAATCCGCGCCGCTCGATTGCGTCGATCGTGTCGCTGCCGCTGGAGGTGCATGGCATCCCGAACCCGAAGATGCACAAGGCGATCGACATGCTCGAGCGCGTGGGCCTGCCGCCGCGGCTGGCCCACAACACGCCCGGGCAGCTGTCCGGCGGCCAGCGCCAGCGCGTGGCCATTGCGCGCGCGCTGGTCATGCAGCCCGAGCTCGTCATCTGCGACGAACCCACCTCCGCGCTGGACGTGTCGGTGCAGGCGCAGATCATGAACCTGCTGATGGATCTGCGCCGCGACTTCAACCTGACGTATGTGTTCATCAGCCACAACCTGGCGGTGGTCGAACACATCGCCACCCACGTGGCCGTGATGTACCTGGGCCGCGTGGTCGAGTCGGCGCCCACCGCCCGGCTCTTTCACGACCCGCGCCATCCGTACACGCAGGCGCTGCTAGCGTCGGTGCTGACGCCCGAACCCGGGCTGGGCATCCCCGACATGGGGCTGGGCCTGTCGTTCCCCGACCCGCTGCACCCGCCATCCGGCTGCCCGTTCCATCCGCGGTGCCAGCACGCGATGGCGCAATGCAAGACCGAACGGCCCGCATTGACCGTGCGGGAAGGCGCGCTGGTCGCCTGTCACCTCTATCCGCCCGTCCCCTCGACTTCCAATGGAGCCACCCAGCCATGACCCGCGCACACGCCATCGCCCAGGCGGAACACTGCTTTGATTCCGGCGCCTTCCGCACGCTGTTGGCGCGCCGCCTGGCGCTACCCACGGAAAGCCAGAACCCCGAACGCGCCGCCGTGCTGGCGGACTATCTGCAGGAAGAGATCCGTCCGGCGTTCGAGGCCCTGGGATTCACCTGCCGCACCCTGACGCATCCGAAGGCGCTGGCGCCGTTCCTGTACGCCGAACGCATCGAGGACCCGGCCCTGCCCACGGTGCTGGGCTACGGGCACGGCGATGTGATTCGCGGGCTGGAACGGGAATGGAAGGAAGGCCTGTCGCCGTGGTCGCTGACCGAGGCCGAAGGCCGCTGGTACGGCCGCGGCATTGCCGACAACAAGGGCCAGCACACCATCAACATGGAGGCGCTGCGGCTGGTGCTGGAGACGCGCGGCAAGCTCGGCTTCAACGCCAAATACCTGATCGAGATGGGCGAGGAAACCGGCTCGATGGGGCTGCGCGAACTGTGCACCGAGCACCGCGACCTGCTGGCCGCCGACCTGCTGATCGCCTCGGACGGCCCGCGCCTGAGCGCCAACCGTCCCACCATCTTCCTGGGCGCGCGCGGCAGTCTGAATTTCGACCTCACGATCGAGGCACGCGCCGGCGGACATCATTCGGGCAACTGGGGCGGACTGATCTCCAATCCCGGCCTGCAACTGGCCCACGCGATCGCCAGCATCGCCTCGCCCGTTGGTCAGATCCGCATCCCGGAATGGGTGCCGAAGGAACTGCCGCCGGCCGTGCGGCGCGCGCTGGCCGACTGCCAGGTCGACGGCGGCACGGACGGCCCCGAGATCGAACCGGATTGGGGCGAGCCCGGTCTGTCGCCCGCCGAACGCGTGTTCGGCTGGTGCTCGTTCGAGGTGCTGGCCTACAAGACCGGCAACCCCGACACGCCCGTCAACGCCATCCCGCCGCGTGCCTGGGCGCGCTGCCAGTTGCGCTTCGTGGTGGGCGTGGACCCGGACGACCTGATTCCGGCCCTGCGCCGCCACCTGGACAGCCATGGCTTTCCGATGGTGCAGATTTCGCTGACGCGCGAATCCATGTTCCGCGCGACCCGCATCGACCCGGATGACGCCTGGGTGCGCTGGGCCGTGGACTCGCTGGAACGCACCTCTGGCCAGAAGACCGCGCTGCTGCCCAACCTGGGCGGCTCGCTGCCCAACGACATCTTCACCGACGTGTTGGGCCTGCGCACGATCTGGGTGCCGCACTCCTACCCCGGCTGCTCCCAGCATGCGCCCAACGAGCACCTGCCGCCGGAACTGCTGCGGCAGGCGCTGGGGCTGATGACCGGGCTGTACTGGGACCTCGGCGCGGGCGGCACGCCGGAGATCAGAAGTCCCAGATGACCGGTACCCAACGGAACGCGTTGCCTTCCACGGCGACGCGTCCCACCGAGGGGAACGGCAGGTGCGCCGCCACGAGCAGACCCTGGTTTTCGGCCAGTTCGTTGAACAGCGCGAAGCGCACGCGGGCCGATTCCTCGGGGTCGTGCTCGAAGCCGTTGTGCCATTCGGGATGGTCGAAGGCCACCGGGAACACGGCATCGCCGGCGAACGTCAGGCGCTCGCCACCGGAGATCAGGTCGACGACACAGTGGCCGGGCGTGTGGCCGCCGGTATGGCGCACGATGACGCCCGGCGCCACTTCGTGGCGGTCCTCGAAGACGCGGATCTGATCGCGGTACGTTTCATAGAAGCTGGTCGCCGTCGATCGCAGCACGGCGGGCACCGGCTTGGGCATGACCGTCTGCGAAAAATCTGGCGAGGTCCAGAACGCGACTTCAGTCGCATTGACGTGGATGCGCACATCTTTGCGCAGGCGCTCCTTCACGCCGGGGACCAGCAGGCCGCCCACGTGGTCCATGTGCATGTGCGTGATGATGACGTCCGTCACGGACTCAAGCGGAATGCCCGCAGATTGCAGCCGCTGCGGAAACTGGCCCGCGCGCGGAAAGCCCGAGAATTGGCCGCCCAGCCCCGCGTCGATGAGGATGGTCTGGTCACCGGTGCGCGCGACCATCACGTTCAGCGGCCAATCGAAGGCGTCCGGCGGCATGAACATGTGATCGAGCCAGTTGGCAAGATCGGCCGGATCGGCATTGGTGGCCATCGTCGACGTGGGCAGCGGCAACACGCCGTCGCTGACGACCAGCGCATCGATATCGCCCACTTGCACGGCGTAGCGGGATGGCACCAGATCGATGGCCTGGTGGGTGATGGGGTCCAAAGTGTCTGCGGAAAACATGGCGGAATCTCCTTGAAGGCGGCCGGTTGATCCGGCCGGAAACCGGCGCCCTCGCGCCGGGTCGTTGCGCGGCGGCGCGTGCGTCAGCCGCGCAGGAAAGCCAGCAGGTCAGCGTTGATGCGGTCCTGCAGGGTGGCCGTCAGGCCGTGCGGGGCGCCGGGGTAATAGATCGCCTGCGCGTTCTTCACCAGACGCACAGCCTTCTTGGCCGAGTCGTGGATCGGCACGATCTGGTCGTCTTCGCCGTGCATGAACAACGTGGGCACGTCGATCTTCTTCAGGTCTTCGGTGAAATCCGTTTCCGAGAACGCCTTGACGCACTCGTAGGCGTTCTTCTGGCCGCTCTGCATGCTCCACAGCCAGAACTGGTCCAGCTGGCCCTGCGACACCTTTGAACCCGGGCGATTGGCGCCGTAGAACGGCACGGCCAGATCCTTGTAGAACTGCGAGCGGTCGCCCGCCACGCCGTCGCGGATGCCGTCGAATACCGACAGCGGCAGGCCTTCCGGATTGGCGGCCGACTTCAGCATCACCGGCGGCACCGCGCCGATCAGCACAGCGCGCGACACGCGCTTCGTGCCGTGCCGGCCGATATAGCGCGCCACTTCGCCGCCGCCGGTGGAGTGGCCCACCATCGCGATGCTCTTGACGTCCAGCGCCTCGATCAACTGCGCCAGATCGTCGGCGTAGGTGTCCATGTCGTTGCCGTTGGACGGCTGCGAAGAACGCCCATGGCCGCGGCGGTCATGCGCAATCACGCGAAAGCCATTGCGCGCCAGGAAGTGCAGTTGTCCGTCCCACGCATCCGCGTTCAGCGGCCAGCCGTGCGAGAACGTAACGACCGGGCCGGCGCCCCAGTCCTTGTAGTACAGCGTCGTGCCGTCTTTCGTGACGAAGGTGTTGCTGTTCATGGGAGTGCTCCGTTGGGGTTGGGAATTGCGCTGCGGGGCTGCTTGTGCGCCGATGGCAAAGGCGCTGCCAGCCAGGAGCGCGCTGCCGGCAAGCAGCGTGCGCCGGGCGGCGTTATACGAGTCGTTCATGGGGATCCTCAAGGTCGGAAGAGACAGTGAGGGCATCGTAGGACTGCGCCCGCGAGCGCGGTAGACACGGCGCGGGAAGCACGATGTTGTGCGATGCGCACCAATGCCGGCTGGAGGTTGCCGGCGTGCGCGAGACAGGCGCTATTCGGGCAGCGCCGAATCCCGATACGCCACGGCGATCATCGCCGTCAGCACGAAGGTCATGGCGACGCACGCCACTGCGCCCAACACGCCCTGCAGCGCCTGCACGCCCACGTAGTCATACATCAGCGGGAGCAGATCGTTGGTGGCATGCGCGGCCAGGACCAGCAACACCAGGAACCCCAGCATCAACGGCCAGCGTGGATAACGCATCGCGGCGCGCACCGCGCCAAAGCCATATTCGCCGGTGACCGCGACGCGTGGCAGGCTTACGCCGTACACGGCCAGCCCGTACAGCACGGGCACCCACACCACCACCAGCAGCGCGATCAGCACGCCGTAGAACA
Source organism: Achromobacter sp. ACRQX (assembly GCF_022346505.1). Classification (NCBI taxonomy): domain Bacteria; kingdom Pseudomonadati; phylum Pseudomonadota; class Betaproteobacteria; order Burkholderiales; family Alcaligenaceae; genus Achromobacter; species Achromobacter sp. ACRQX. Next base: position 51,789 of record NZ_JAKRML010000032.1, on the reverse strand, counting down.
GCGGTTCGTTGGCGCCGCCCATCAGCATGTACAGCACATACGGCAGATCGCCGGTGGCGCGCGCAAGCGCCATGACGCCAACCACCAGCCCGCCCAGCAGCACCAGATGCCGGGCTTCCGGGTTGCCGCCGCGCGGCGCGGCCGCATGCGCTGTTTCGCCAAGCAGGATGACCCGATGCCAGGCGTAGGTGGTGCGCGCGAGGGCGATCAGGCAGACGAGCGCCAGCGCGAGGATCAGCCAATCCACAAGCCCGTACAGCCGGGACGTCATCAGCGCAAACGGCAACGTCAGCGTGAACACGGCCAGTGACCACGGCGCGGCGGCCAGCATGGCGCGGCCGTGCTGCCTGATGACGCCCACTGTCGCGGCGATGAAACGACCTGCTCCGGGTTTGCTGGACACGAGACTCCCTTGCTCAGAAATGATGGTGCTCGTTTATACCGCACGCAGCCTATTCACCCGATCCCATGTCGCGTATCTCGGTTACCCTTGCGGACCTTTTCTTTCTACCGAGTCTTCATGAAGTCGCTTCCCCTTGCATTGGCTGCCCTTGCCACCGCCCTGCTGCCCACGCTGGCGCACGCCGCGTACACGCCCATCGAGATCGAACGGGCGGTGCTCGAGTACGGCATACGCGAAGAGCACGACGCGCTGCTCCGGGCGGACTGGCGTCTGCTGGGCCGGATGATGGACATATCGCGTGTGGACCCCGCGGATATCTCGGACATGTACGCCAAGGGTCCGACGGACAAGGCGCCGGCCGTGATCCAAGATTCCTTCGTGTTCAAGGCGACGATCGATGCGGCAGCGGCGAAGGCCGGCGTCGTGACGTTCGCCGGCACCCCCGGGGCCACCGTCCGCGCCACGCTGCCGGCAGGCGCGAAGCCCGCCAACGACCTGATGTTGACCTGCGCCAAGCTGGCCTTTGCCGATGGCGTCGCCACGTTCTCGCAGTGCCAGAACTGGACGCCCGTCGCCGAGAAGACCGTTGCGGATTTTCGCGCCGACATCGCCGAATTCCTGCAAGGCAAGCCCGCGAAGAAGTACGTGGCCAAGTTCGTGATCGACTACTTCGTCGTCGCGGGCGACATGCCGGCCAAGGCCGGCTGCCCCGACGACCGCAAGGCCTGCGACGAGGCGATCCGCAAGACCGACATGACGCGCGCGGGCTATCAGGCCGTGACGGACCGCCTGAACGCGGCGGGCGTGCAGACCGGGCGCTAAGCCTTTCAGGCCATTCCTGCGTGCCCTCCATTGCGGGCGCGCAGGCAGCCGCCACGCAGGCGGCGTCCAGCGTCACTAGTCCCGAGGCGTTCAGCTGCGGCCGGGCTCCGTCCTGGCCGCAGCGGCGTTGGCTTGCGTTTCGGCCTGTACTTCGGCCTCCGCCTCGGCCTCGGCCCGAGCCTCCAGCTCATTGCCCAGCACCTCAGCCGAATCCTCGTTGCTGGCTTCCGGCTTCAGGCGGCGGCGCGTATGGCCCGCGGCGCGCGCGCTGTCGCCCTCGTCCGCACGCTCGGCCTGTACGTGCACATTGGCCGCAGGCGCGTAGCCGCGCTTGTCCTGACCGAAGTAGACCACCGTGTGCGGGTACGGCAGCTCGATGCCCGCGGCGTCGAAGTGCTTCTTGAGCAGGCGGTTGTAGCCGCGCTGCACCGCCCACTGCATGCCCGGCGTGGTCTTGATGAGGATGCGGATGGTCACGCCCTTGTCGTTGACCGCCGTGACGCCCGCCACCGTCATGTCTTCCAGGATCTCCGGTCCAAGCACCGAATCGGTCATCAGCTCGGCAAACGCCGCACGCAGATGCTCGATGGCGTCGTCCACGCTTTCGCGGTGGGCAATCGTGTATTCACCCAAGTGATACGAGAAATCGCGCATGTGGTTGGCCACCACGTCCACCGACGAGAACGGCACCAGATGGTAGCCGCCGTCCAGCGTGCGGATGCCGACCGAGCGGATGGTCATCTTCTCGACCGTGCCGAACACGCCGGCCACCTGCACCACATCGTTTTCGTTCATCCCGTTCTCAAGCTGGATGAAGACGCCGGTGATGATGTCCTGCACCAGCTTCTGCGCACCAAAACCGATGGCCAGACCGACCACGCCAGCACCCGCGATCAGCGGGCCGACGTCGATGCCGATCTGCGACAGCAGCACCATCAGCGTCATCGTCACGATGACGATCAGCGCGGCGTTGCGGAACAGCGCCAGCAGCGTGCGTTCGCGCGCGCTGGGCATGCCACGCTCTTCGCTTTGGCTCAGGCGATGCTCGATGATGCTGGCGATCACCGTCCAGGCCAGCATGGCGATCATCAGGACGATCACGATGTTCAGCACCACCTTGATCGCGGCGGCGCCCGCGTCCGACGCCAGCCAGCGCGACAGGTCAAAGGCCTGCCACGCGTCCAGGATCAGCAGCACGATGATGATGCGGATGATCCAGCCAACCACCTTCAGCGCAGCCGGCACGTACGCATTGACGCGTGCCTCCAGCAGCGGCAAGCGCCGCCGCAGGTCGTCCGACAGGCGGATCGGCTTGGCCAGCACCGCGTTCAGAAGCAGGATCAGCAGGCTGCCCACGCCGATGACCAGCAGCGTCTGCGCCGTGGCGCGCGCCATGAACGGCAGCGCATCGGTTGGGTCGACCTGGCTGACCACAAGCAGGATCGTGAAATAGAGGATGCCCAGCACGTGCCAGATGCGCGACAGCAGCCGCAGCCGGGAGCCCATGAACGTGGCCGCGCCCGCGGCCCGGCGGTCCAGCCGTTCGCGGACCGCCTGCCGGTTATGCCAGATGACGCGCACGGCGTAGATGTACACCGCCAGCATGATGAGCATCGTAGTCAGCCGGCCCAGCGCCGGCGACAGCGCCGCCGCCATCACGGGTCCGACCACCAGCGTGCCGTAACCCGCCGCGGCCACGATGCGCACCAGCCACGCGTTCCAGTACTTCGCCAGTTCGTCCGACATCGGCAACAGGCGCAGATGCGGATGGCGCACCGCGAACACCGTGCGGATCAGCACCTTCACGATCTCCACCGCCACGAAGGCCTGCAGGAACAGCGAGGCCAGTCCATCCAGCGTGCCGCGCCCCGGCGTGCTCCACAGCGCCGCCGCGCCGCCTGCCATGGCGGCCAGCAAGACGACGGCGACGTCGATCGCCAGCGCACCCACGATCGCGCCCGCGCGGCGGGTCAGCACCTTCATGGACGCGGGCTTGCCCCGGACGGGAGCCGACCCGGTTTCGCAACCGTGCTCGGCCACCCAGCGGTCGATCCGCGTATAGATGCGCATGGCGATCATGCGCAGCAGGATGAAGGCGATGATGGTGGCCGCGGCAGCCAGCGCCAGCGGCAGCAACGCGCTGCGCGCCGTGCCGCTGTCCATGCGCAAATTCTGGCCCGAGGCCAGCGCGCGCATGTCGTCAACGCCCTGCCCCATGTCGGCCGCGACCCCGGTCAGGAACTGCTGAACGCCATTGGCCATGCGCTCCTGGAACGTCGGCTCGGCGGGGGTGGCGGGCGTCTGTTTCGCCGTCGCGGTCTTGGCTGGCGCTGCGCCAGCGGCGACCGGTTTGTCACTGGCCGCCTGCGCGCGCAGCTGGTCGATCAGGGCTTGGCGCGCTTGGGGGTTGTCCAGCAGATCGGCCAGCGCGGCGGGCGTCAACGCCGAGGCCGCGGGGGCCGGCTCAGCCGCCGCCGCGGGGGTCAGCAGCGGGAATGCGGCGGTGGCCGGAGCGTGCCAGAGGATCGATAAACAACTCAACATCGCCGCCAGCAGCCAGGCCGCCAGCCAGGGCCTTTCCCGTCTGCGCCGCCAGGAGACGGCGGCATGGTGGCGGGAGGGAAGGGATCGGGATGCTGTCGTTGCGGATCGAACCACTAATAAATCTCCTGTGCGATCAGGGCATGGACGCCATAGGTAAAAAGAGAAGCCGGCGACTGCGGGAGACCCGGCTTGGGCAAAGGGCACATGATAAAGCCCCTGCTCTGTCCCCTTTAGCGGCGGCCTGCGCTTATCGCTGGAAGCAATAAACAAGCGGCGATTAATTCGTTGGTCCGGACGGCTTGAGTGTTTAGAGTCCAACGCCGCCATGCCCGCGCCGCATTCCGACAGGCGCGCGCCCAACCACGAGTCCGCTTCATGACCACCCGATTCCAAGCTGCACGCCGCAACACCCTGCTCGCCCTTGCTCTGGCCGTCACCGGCACGGGCGCCGCGCAGGCCGACCAACGCGTCATCCGCATCGTCGTGCCCTACGGCACCGGCGCAGTCCAGGACACCATCGCCCGCGCGATCGGCGACGAACTGGGCCGCGCGTTGGATGCCTCCATCGTGATCGAAAACCGCGCCGGCGCCGGCGGCACCGTGGGCACCGCCCAGGTCGCCCGCGCCAAACCCGATGGCAACACCCTGGTGCTTGCCGCCGCCAGCCACAACATCGCCGGGTATCTGTATAAGAACCTCAGCTACGACCCCTACAAGGACTTCACGGGTGTCGCCTACATCGGCAACACCGGCTACATCATCCTTGCGTCCGCCTCGCTGAACGCCAAGAACACCGCCGAATTCATCCAGGCCGTCAAAGCCAAACCCGGCGCTTACGATTACGCGTCGGCCGGCAACGGCAGCGCCTCGCACCTGGGCATGGCGTCGTTCCTGACCGCCGCCGGCGCGCAGATGCAGCACATCCCCATGAAGTCCACCGGCGACGCCGTGACCGAACTGCTGGCCGGCCGCGTCCAGGCCGTCACCGCCGCCACCATCGGCGTGACCGCCTATCGCAACGACTCGCGCGTCACGTTCCTGGCCTACACCGGCAAGACCCGTTCACGCTTCGCGCCGGATCTTCCTACCGTCGCCGAAAGCGGCCTGCCCGGCTACGCCTTCGATTCGTGGCTCGGTTTGCTCGCCCCCGCCGGCATCGCCCCCGCCGACCGAGACAAGATCAATACCGCGGTCAACAAGGTGCTGGCCGACCCGAAGGTGCAAGCGCGATTGGCTTCGCTGGGCGTCGAAGCCGAGGCCAGATCCGCAGCGCAGTTTCAGGAGTTGCTGAAGGCGGATTTTGAAGCGGCAGGAAAGGTGGTGAGCGCTTCCGGGGCGCGGGTGGAGTAGCTGACGCGGTCGTGCACTGATGGCATTGCGACCCCGGCCCCGTGCCGGGGTTTTTCGTATTGGCGGACATCTGCCTCTGCGCTCTGCGCTCTGCAGACAATCGAATCTCGCGCATATCAGGCCGACTCAACTTTCTGACAAATCAGACCCGCTCTTCCGAGCTTTCGAACTATTCATATGTCCAAGGGGACGACCCCGCCGTAGATTGAACGACTTTTCGTTCATTTGACGAGTGACACTCATATGGCGGGCGCAGCGACAGAATTGATAGCCGAGGCGTCTCGATGGACGCGTCGGGTGGTAAATGCATCGCCATGCCCCGATTGGGTCTCGCTTGAACCGAGATCCCGCGCCTGGATTCTTCTGGACGGCGCGCACAGCGACACACTCGAGAACGACCTTCTGCAAATCAAGCGTGGATTCGAGTACCGCTGGGTCTGGCGCGACACGCCTCGGGAATACCGAAATCCGGGCTATCGCCACGGCCCCCTGCTGGCGCCGCTCGACGAGGCCTTGTTCACCTACGCCGTCGAACATTGGCTTCGCCAGCAAGCAGGAATCATCTTGGTGGCTCCCGACGATATCGACCTCCTCGTCGCCCACCTCCAACAGCTGCACCATCTGACGGGTACAGACGGATTTCCGATCAGGTTCAGCCTTAATGGCGCGCGGGCGCTTGAAGATCTCTGCGAAGGCTTGACGGCGCCTTCCCTGTGCAGGCTGTACGGCCCGATCCAACGCTTCATCTGGTATGAGGGCGAGGAGCATCAGGTGGAATGGTCGGTTGCGGAGTCTCCCGTACAGGTGCAAGCAACGCCCGGACTGGACGAGCTCATCGCCCTGACAAAAGCAGACGAGGTCTCACTCGAACAGGCCAGCTTTGCGTGGTTCGTGCGCGACTGCGTTCGCAGTATTCCCCGACAAACGCCAGCGTTCGACGCCCCCAAGCATGAAACGGCCTCGTGGCGGCGCACGGACCTGTTCGTTCGCGAAGCTGCGGATCAACTTGCGCTCACCCTGGAACGCGACGTTCGCCACTACGTCGACCTGCGGTTTCGGTACCCGCAAGATTTTTTCGCGAAGGCAGCGAGCTCCGGGAAATCCCGATCGAACGGCACATTCCCGGAAAGCGGCGATTGGCGGATGCCGAAGCACGACTCTCGGCGCTCGCGGCGCGTTAAAGGAAATCTCACGTGAGTTTCAAAAAAGCACTTGGCTCCATTCGCCCGAATGAGAAGCGCCTCGGCAAAGCCATCTCCCCACCGCCCTGCGAACGCGGCGTTCCTTTATATCCGCTGCGCTATGGCATTGCCGATTACGCGTGGGACAAGGACATGTTTCCCCGCCTGAATACCGAGGGCTATCCCACACTCACTTCGGGCAAAGCGTACGGCTTGCGCACATTGCGCCCGGGTACCTACGTCTATCTCTGCCATTTCGAGCATGGGCGTATGTGGACGCAGCACTACCAAGTCACTGAAGACGTCAAGTTCGCCCGAATTTGGTGGAGTTATGACGACGACCAGGATGCAACGCCGGGCAGGCTAAGCCGCCCCGATACGGTCGGCGCCCAGACATATCTTTTCGCGCCAGATGCGAATACTGCCGAAACCGTATACATCCTGGTGAGCGACACACTGCTGTCCCACCGCAAGCTCTGGGCCATCGAGACCAACGAAAGTGGTCTTCGAGATGCGTTGTGCACGCAATGCAGGCCCGCCGGCAATCCCTATCAGGAACATATCTTCGACGCGACGCTGCTGGGTCAGGCTGCGCCTGAACTCGTCTCGCCAGCTGGGCACGGCGCGCCCAAGCCTTTCGTATGGAGTGAAATCCAGTTCCCAGAAGAGGCGCCAAATCACCACAACATACTCGGCAATATGTATATCGCCTTGCTGCCGCGCAAGGATTTCACGCCTCTGGTGGTGGCATTGCAGGATCCGATCGGGATTGCCAGCGAGCTTCATTACCTGATCACCCGTTCCGTGACGCTCAAGACTGAATATGCCGGCCGAAACGCGCACAAGCTGCAAAGTGCGACGCTCATCCGAAATTACTTCGAGGGAATGAAGAAGCAGGCGGGAAAAAGCCCGGACTTGGCCCATACGATAGCGAAGCAGCAAAACCTGGTGAACTACGCTGGCGCGATGCTGTTTCCCGGCGTCTACGCCAAGGAGAGCGAAGCGTTCGACCGCACTATTGCGGCAGCAGTAAAGGATTCGCTTGCGTGGGTTCGCCTGATCGATCCGTCGCGGCTATTGGGCAAGGCGCTGCACTGTTTTGACCGCAGCGTGATTCACAACGCGCATGACTATGAGAACGCCGTCTTCCAGTGCATTGGCGGCCTCGTGCACTCCGAAGCTGGAATACAGGTGTTGAGCGATCTGATCAGTCTACCCGTCGACAAAAGCCCTTACTGGCTCGCGCTGGCAAATGGCAGCGAGTTGCTTGTTGCCAGGTTGAAAGCCAGTTCCGGTGAGATTGCCAAGAACCTATTCAGCGTCATGGACAAGGTGTTGGAACAGCACCAGCTCACCACAGCCTCAAACGCGCTGATCGGGTTGCTGCAGGTGCTCCCGGAAGCCAAAGTGGCTGATGTACTGATGCCACGTCTGCGGCACGTGATGGAGGTTAGAGCCGGTTTCACCATCGTCCGCTATGACATCGGCCTGGGGGATTTGCAGCGTGCCGCTTATGAGCTCCAAGGCTATCAAACACTTGGCGAAGACGGGTTGCGTGGGTGGAAGATGCCGTCGCCGAGGATCAAACCGGCTGACGTGGATAAGAGGACTTCAGTCTACGACTGGGTGAAAGTTGGTGAAACCACGTACCGTGAACTTGACGAGGCGCAAACGGACAAGCCGGTACTGCCGCCTTCCAAAGCAGTTCGAATGGAAGGCAATCCATTCATCAATATGTTGATTCGCCTGCGAACACCAGCCGGACACTTGTTCGCCGGACTGGGTGGCCTACTCGCGTTGAATGCGTTTTCGAACGCTTGGAAGAACCTAAGCAGGACAGACGCAAATTCCGCCAACTACGTAAGCGTTTTTGGAGCGACAAGCGCCGTCGTGGCCGCCGGCGTAGAAATTAGTTTTTCCATGATTGCATTCGGTGCAATGAGGCAGGGAAATGCAGCTTTAGCGCTCAGCTTGTCCGTCTCTGCAGCAAAGCGAGGCCTCGCGGTCTTTGGAGCTGGAGCGGCTGGACTGGCGGCAGTAGCCGACTTGATCAGGGCGATCCGGGCGTTTATTGACGGCAACCCGGAACAAGCAGGGATGTTGGTCGGATCAGCGATAGCTAGCGGCATTATTGCTGTCGCGATGGGAGCGGGAGGTACGGCTGCGGCAGCCTCCCTTGTCAGCGGGGGTACTGCAATTGTGCTCGGCTTAAATCCAGCGGGATGGGCAATTGTGGCGGGAATTGTGGCGGTTGTCTCGGTTGGATTTGCCTTCGGTGTTGATATCACTACGCATGGTCCAGTCGAGCTTTGGCTCAAATACAGTGCATGGGGAGTGGAAGACCGGCATTACTCCAACGCTGAAGAATTGGAAGCGGTTCACGGCATTCTCTATCGGCCGCGGTTGACAACTGAATGGACCAACGCAGCGGGATATACGGTAGGTGCTCTTCGCATCAGTTGCCAGCTACCCGATAACTCCGATTATCTCGGGGACCGATTTCAGTCGAGGCTGTCTCTAACTATGCGAGGCAGGCAGCTTTCTCACGTGGACGGGCCCATTGCGTACGCGCCCGGCACGAAACCCGTCGACTATGAAGTCGAATGCATCGTTTCGCGGTTAGGTGGGACCGGCAAAGAATGCGGCTGGTCGATCCTCATGCATGAGGATGCCGAAGTGGCACTGGAATATCTCTACTTTCCCGATCCAGAACGACATCCAACTCTGGCAATTCGGCAGCCCTGTGCGCCGGCTCCGTTGGCATTCACGTCGGGAGGATGGTTTAAAGAGCCGATCGATCAATCCAAACTTGAGCCTGTGCGCCCCCCAAATGAATACAAAAATTAAGCGTCTTCCAAATAGTCTTCGCCTTGGAAGCACACCCCTCGACAGAAAGGGGGCTGCATTTGCAGCCCCGAAGCCCGATGGCGTCCGACGTGCTAACGACCGTTGTATCGAACTCGAAACATACGCGAATCATGTGCAATCGGGGGCGGCAAGTTACATTGGGATGTCAATCCTTATAAGTATTGTGACGCTCATCGCGGGTGCATTCGCATTGGGTGTGGAGAACATTTGCGACGAACGTTTCTTGAAGATGCTCGCCGCGTCTCCCGCCTTGACAATCATGGCCTTGATTTTTTATTTCGCAGGCGGAACTCACAAGAGTCGCGGCGCATATGTCCGTGTCCACCGCGGCACCCGAAAGCTCTACTTCGTACCCCCACGGCAGAAGCGGCTGCTTGTTCTTGCCTGGGATCAACTGGAAGCGGTAGCCGGCTACATTCCAATCGTCTCCCCAAGCGGCTACTTCACCCGACACCCTCTCTATCTAATTGGCGTCGACTACAGCATGGACCCGCCTTCAGAGGTGTGCGTGGCGTGCGGCAATGCTGGCGCTTTTACCGGAGATCAGTCCGCGAAAGACCTGTGGTCTTACCTTCTCGCTTTCATGGAAAACGGCCCAGAGGGCTTGCCGAAGCCGGCTCTGCTGGTGCCGCGACTAAGCCGGACACATGAAACGCTCAAGCCGTATCGGGATTGGTGTACCGAATTGCGGCGCAAGCTCGCTCAACCCAACGGCATATTGAAAGCGCCTATTACCATCCCGCTCTGGTTATTTTTGTTGGTGATTGAAGCGTATCCGAACAGTGTAGAGGCCTTCCTTCAATACCACGTGCCGTACGCGCAGTTTCCCAAAGAGATCGACAGGTTGTGCGGCTTTGATTAATGGAGCCGACCTACCGCCTGCGCATCCCATCGAGCAGCAGATCCGTCATGAACTCCGCTACCGCCTGCTGCCCGGCCACGTCGGGCATCAGGCGCGTGAAACGCTCGATGAGGGCAATGAGCGACTGGCCGAACCACTCGGGCGAAATCTCCGGCCGGAACAACCCTGCCTGCTGCTCCGCCCTGACGTTCTCGGCGATCAGGATGACCAGTTCATCCTTGAGCGCCTCGGCCGCTTCGGCCTGGAAAAAGCCGATGCGCGTGAGGTTCGGGTCTTCCTGCAGGATGGCAAGCAGCGTCCCGATACCCTGCCGGATGCGGTTGACCAGGGCTTCGCCCTGCAGGTGGCCGGGAAGCCGCGCCTCGCTGATCGCCCGGCGCAGCCGCTGGGCGAAAAGCGCCACCAGCTCGTCGAAGGCCGCCTGCTTGCTGGTGAAGTATTGGTAGAACACGGGCTGGGTCACCCCGGCGCGGGCGACGATGTCGCTGACGCGGGTGTGCTGAAAACCCCGTTCGGCGAATTCGGCCGCTGCGACTGCCAAAAGTTGTAGCCGTGTGCGCTCTCCCTTGGTGAGACGCCTGTCCTGCGGTGCCGAATCGGGTAGTGCCATGATCATCGCGGAAAAATACTACCTATCCGCGCTTTCCGCCACTGCAACAGGATCAAATGGTCACCCTTCGGTCCAGGCGGCGACTCCCGCCTAGCGTCTTGTCACAGCGTTGAAATCAGTTGAAATCCCCGTATCGCTTGAGACACTTAATTGGCGCGCCCGAGCAGTAAAGTACGCCTATCGTCCGGCGTCTGGCGCAGTGCCGCCGCCGGTCGGCTCAGGAGCAAGATCATGAAGCGGTTTACAGGCCGGGTGGCCATTGCGGCATTGGCGCTGGCAGTTGCCGGTGCGCCGGCTGTGGCTGGCGGGCGTGGCGGGAATTGGGGCGGCCATGGTGGCGGCTATGGAGGCGGCTATCACCATCATCACGGCGGCGGCGGTGGCAGCAGTTCCAGCGGTTGGTGGATAGGCGGAGCCTTTGCGCTCGCGACGGTCGGGCTGCTGCTCGCGGCCAATTCGGGGCCTTCGTACGTGCAGACCGGAGTCTATTCCTCTGGGGTGGGCTACACGAGTCCGCCGCTGTACGCCACGCCCGTGTATGGGACGACGGTCTATGAAGCCGCGCCGGTCTACAACGCCCCGGTTTACGAAGCGCCGCCGGTTGCCTATTCAACGCCGGTGCCTCAGTACGCGCCCGTGCAATACGAGTCTGCGCCCCCTGTCAATGTCGCCCAGGCAAACGCCACCACGGATTGCCAGCGTTGGGCCATGAACCAGAGCGGTTACGATCCCGCCACCATCACCCAGTGGACCACCCAGATCATGGTAGATTCCTACAACCGCGCGCTGGATTCCTGCATGACCAGCCGCGGATATCGCGCCAACTGACGAGCGCGGTATCGGATATTTCCAGCAGTCCTGACGCGCCGGCCTGCACTTGCTGCATGCCGGCGCACTTGTAGCCACGTTTGACGCCCCGCTTCAGCAGCGCCAGCCGCGCCAGGCAAACATCAAGCCGACAGCCAATAGAGCACCCGCCGGCAGCACCCAGACGAATCCGGAGTCCGTATAGACGACCTGTTCAACGGGATCGTAGTAGCGGCCCAACTCGTTGAATTCCCACCGCAGATACTGCGCATACCAGGCGTAAAAGAAGACGGCGGACAGGACCAGGCTTGCCAGCGCGGCCCCGCGGGCAAACGCGACGCCGCGATGGGTGCGAACGATCCCCTTCCAGGCCAGGCAGCCGCATCGGGCTACGCCGGCCAGCACCAGCCAGTCGCCAACCTCAGCGAGCATCGCCTGCCTCCAGTCCGGCCAGGAATGCCTCCGCTTCGGCCCATTGGTGTTCACTGAAGACGTGCAGCCCTGCGCCGCGCAGCAATTGCGCCGTCACGCCCATGCCGAGCTGACGGCGGCGCGCGAAATGACCATCGTAGACATAACCGCTGCCACAGGACGGACTGCCCTCCTTCAGCACGGCCATAAGGATGCCTCGCGCCTGCGCGGCCGCCAGCGCTTCGTGCGCGCCGTGCAGGAAAGGCGCCGTTACGTCATCGCCCGTCACCGACACTACGCGCGCACCGCCGGCCAGCACCGAGGCCGCGTCTCTGCCCGGCTCGATTTCCGCCGGGGGTCTTGGGATCGGCATACCACCCGCCACCTCCGGACAGACTGCCACCACACGCCCCTCCTGCAGCCAGCGGGCCAGGACGGCGTCGCCGTGAGGCACGCCGCGTCCGTCGTACCGCACGGGGTTGCCCAGGAGGCAGGAGCTGATCAGAACAAATTGCATGGGAGGGTGTAATCGGGCGCTTTGCTGCCGTGGGGCGGTGCGGCCGAAGAGGTGATGCAAGCCGGCATCATAGATCAGCGCCAACGGGGCTGCGCCAGCGCACGTAACGCCTACAGCCCTTGCAACCATTCACGGAGCGCCGGATCGCGCACCTCCAACAGGTCGAACAGCCCCAGCGCGCGCAGCGCGGGCATGGCGTCCTGGATATCGCGCCGCGCGGCGGCTTGCGTTTCGTCCGAGGACGTCGGGTCGGCGCACACACGGACATTTGCCAGGAACGCGCCGACCGTTCCCTTGCGCACCGCGATGCCGTTGAAGGTTTCTTGGTTCATGCCATCCGGCAAGACATCCTGGGCTTTCATGATTCGCTCCTGGGTTGGACACAAGCGCTACGATACGTCCGACCAGCCGGCAAATCTGCGTCATTCAGGACAATGAATACCGTGTTTCAGCCACCGTACCCTCAATCCCCCGCTCCTGCTTCTTCCAGAGACCCGGACACCCCGCTGCTCGTGCCGGAACGCGCCAACGAGCGGCGCGGGGAACGGCTCATTGCAGTCGCCAGGAATGACGGCGCCTTGCGCCACACGGAAAGGCACTCGCATGTGCGCGGGCAACTGCTGGGCGCGTGGCAAGGCCTGTTGACCGTGTACGCGGCAGAACAGCAGTGGGTGGTTCCGGTGCAACAGGCAGTCTGGATTCCGCCCGACCACCCGCATGGGCTGCGCTCGCACGGTCCCTACTCGGGCTACGGCGTCTACCTCAATCCCGCCGCGTGCACGGGCCTGCCGCAATCGCCGTGCGTGTTGCAGGCGTCGGACCTGCTCCTCGCGGCGATCGAGCGCGCGGCGAGCTGGGGCGATGATGAGGCAAGCGGTCCCGCCCGGCGTCGCATTGTTGGGGTGATCCGCGACGAAATCCGCAGCCTGCCGCGCGCGGGCTCGGCGTTGGTATTGCCGCGGGATCCTCGTTTGCAACAGGTGGCGCGGGCTCTCTCGGACCAACCCGCCGACACGCGGCCGCTCGACGCATGGGCGGACAGTATCGGGATGGCGTCACGGACGCTGGCGCGCCGTTTTCTGGCCGAAACGGGCTTACCGGTGGGCGCCTGGCGCCAACGGGCGCGGATGATGCGCGCGCAGGAAATGCTGGCCGCGGGCGCTTCCGTGACGACGGTGGCGCTGGAACTGGGCTATGACAATGTCAGCGCGTTCATCGCCATGTTCAAGCGCGACCTGGGCGTGACGCCCGGCCAGCATCGGAAGCAGACGGGCGCGCAAGGGGCCGTCTGACGCGTTTCCTCAGTGCAGGCCGGCACGGGCCGGGCAGTCCACGTTCAGGCCGCGTCGGTCTTCTTTGCGGTCTTGCGCGGCGCCGTCTTTCGAGCGGGTGTTTTGCGCGCCGGCTTGACGGCCGTGGCGGGCTCGGCGGCGGGAGCCGCTGGCTTTTCCACTTGGGCCGGCGTGTTCTCCGATTGGGATGGCGCCTTGGCCGTGGTCTTGCGGGCGCCGCGCGCGGTTTTGGCGGCGGGCTTTGCGGAAGCTGCTTCGGAAGCGGATTCGGATGCGGCCTGGGATGCAGCGTCCGACCTGCCCGCCGCGGCCGATCGCGGCGCGCCGGCGAAGGGATCTGACGCCTCGCCTCGGCGTTCGCGTTGGGTGTTGGCCGGCGGCGCGACGAACGTCCACTCGGCGACGTTCACCACCGGCGGCGGACCGGAGACCAGCGCCGACTGCGGCGGCGGAGGCACCGGTCGCGCAAAGGCCGGCGGAGTCACTTCTTCGCGCTGGCGAGCCGGAGCCTGCCGCTCGGCCGGAGCCTTTTGTTCCGACGACGCATGCACGTCGGGCGAAGCTTGCCGGTCCGTCGAACCCTGCCCTTCAGACGAGGGTCGCCCCTCAACCGAACCTCGCGGCTGACCGGCGTCCTCCCCGGACGCCGAATGACTTGCTTGCCGGGCATCATCACCCGCTCTCGCTCCCCGCCCACGACGGCCCGACCGTCCCTGCCGGCCGTTATCAGCCTGCCTGCCGCCGCGCGCCTGCGACGGGCCATCCGCGGCATCACCGCCAGTTGCTTGACCCGGCGCTGCCGACACATCCACCACCGTGCCGTCTTCCGTCTGCTGCGGCGCATCAGGCTGTTTCCAAGCCTCCGCAGCTTCGGCGGATCCGTCCGGCGATACAGTCACGGTCTCATCCCGCTCCGATCCCTCGCCGTGCGAGCCAGCCGTCCGGCCGCCCGCCGTCTTGCGGCCACCGCGCGATTTGCGGCTGTTACGGCCGTTAGCGCTCGGCGCCTCGCCGGCAACGGCCGCCGCGGCATCGGCCGCCGCGTCTGCGCTCGTCGCGCCATGCGCCTCGCCAGCCTCGGCAGAGGATGCCTCGCCCGAGCCATCACGATAGACATACGTACCCGACTTCTCTTCGCGCCCGACCTCCAGGAACCCGCGCGACTGGGCCTCTTCCAGCAGATTGCCGAACGCGCGGAAGCCATAGTAGGACTCGTTGAAATCGGGCTTGCGGCGCTTCAAGGCGTCTTTCAGGGCCGATGCCCAGATCTTGCCGCTGTCGCCGCGTTCGGCCATCAGCGCCTCGAACGTTTCGACCACCATCTCGACCGCCCGCGTCTTGCGCGCGTCCTGCTCTTCCTTGCGGCGGCGCTCCTCGTCGGGCGAGCGGCGCTGGGCGCTAACGCCGCGATTGTCGCGGCGCGCCTCGGCGGTGCGCTGGCCTTCGCGGGCCAGATCGTCATAGAAAATGAATTCGTCGCAGTTGGCGATCAGCAGGTCGGACGTGGACTGTTTGACGCCCACGCCGATGACCTTCTTATTGTTCTCGCGCAGCTTGGAGACGAGCGGGGAAAAGTCGGAGTCGCCGCTGATGATGACGAAGGTGTTGACGTGGGACTTGGTATAGCAGAAGTCCAGCGCGTCCACGACCAGGCGGATGTCCGCCGAATTCTTGCCGGACTGGCGCACGTGCGGGATTTCGATCAGCTCGAAATTGGCCTCGTGCATCGGCGCCTTGAATTCCTTGTACCGCTCCCAGTCGCAATACGCCTTCTTGACGACGATGCTGCCCTTGAGCAGCAGGCGCTCGAGCACCGGCCGGATGTCGAACTTCTGGAATTTGGTGTCGCGCACACCCAGCGCCACGTTCTCGAAGTCGCAGAAAAGCGCCATGCTGACGTTTTCGTTGGGGTTGTTCATGTTCTCTCCAATGCCGCGGTCGGAAGGCCAGGCCCAGGCAATGCCCGGCCTTACACCGCCAGAATTCGCCCATGATATACATTTCCGCTTGGTCTCCCCCTTCATCCGCCCCGAGCCGCCATGACCGACACCCAGCCGCCGCCCGAACTCGTCACCGACCGACTGGTGCTGCGCCCCCTGTCCTTGGACGACGCCGACGCCATCCAGCGCACGTTTGCCCAATGGGAGGTCGTGCGCTTTCTGGCCGACAAGGTGCCTTGGCCATATCCCGACGATGGCGCGCGCCAATTCCTGCAACACGCCGCCCTGCCCGCCATGCGCCGCGGAACGCAATGGCATTGGTCGGTGCGCACGCGGGCGCAGCCTGACCAGCTGATCGGCGTCGTCAGCCTGATGGACGACGAGCCCGGCAACAACCGCGGCTTCTGGCTGGATCCGGCGCATCAAGGGCGGGGTTACATGACCGAAGCCAGCGCGGCCGTCACGGCCTACTGGTTCAACGTGCTGGGCAAACCGGTGCTGCGCGCGCCCAAGGCCATCGCCAACACGGCCTCGAGGCGGATTTCGGAAAGCAGCGGCATGCGGCTGGTGGGCACCGAAGAACGCGGCTTCGTCAGCGGACGGCATCCCGCCGAGATCTGGGAGATCACGCGCGAGGAATGGTTGGCGCAGCAGGACGCCACGCGGCAAGCCTAGGCCGTCCCCGATTTGCGCCCGCGAATCGGCGGCGCGCCGCCCGCCTGACTGCCCGATTAAGCCGGCGCTTACCGCCTATTTCGCCCCGCTTTCCGGCCAATTGACCGGCGCTTGCGCTGGCTAGAATTCCCGACAATCCGGCATTCCGCGCGTGGGATGCCATGTTTTCGGGCAAGATCCATGAATCCGTCTACCGTCATCGGCGCCGTTGTCGGCCTGCTCACCCTGATCATCGTGGTGGCACTGTCCGCCAACGACACCAGCCTGTACTTCAACCTGCCGGGCCTGGCGATCGTGCTGGGCGGCACCTGCGCCGCGCTGTTCATTGCGTACCCGCTGCAGGAAGTGGTGCGCGTGTTCAAACTGGTGCGCACGGTGTTCCGCAACGACCAGCACGACCAGCAGCGCGACATCGAGGAACTGGTGTCGATGGCGCAGCTCTGGATGAACGCCGACGTCCACAAGGTCGAGCACGAGCTCAAGAAGGTCTCGAACCCATTCCTGCGCACGGGCGTGCAGCTCATCATCGACAACACGCCTGAAGACCAGATCATCGAACTGCTGAAGTGGCGCGTCGCCCGCCTGCGCGCCCGTGAGCAGGCCGAGGCCCAGATGTTCCGCGTCATGGCCACCTTTGCGCCCGCCTTCGGGATGCTGGGCACGCTGGTTGGCCTGATCAACCTGATGGCCGTCCTGGGCGATGGCAGCATGCAGACCATCGGCCAACAGCTGGCCATCGGCCTGATGACCACGTTCTACGGCATCCTGCTCGCCAACCTGATCTGCAAGCCGATCGCGCTGAAGCTGGAACGCCGTACGGCGCGTCGCGTGGAATCGATGAACATGGTGCTGCAAGGCATCTCGATGATGTGCGAGAAGCGCGGTCCGGCCATGGTGCGCGAGACCCTGAATTCCTTCGTCATGCACGTCGAAGACGAAATCTACGACGGCGGCGCCGACGCCAAGCCCAAGGCCAAGACGGAAGGCCAGGTCAAGCCCGGCGCAACTGCGCCGGCCGCCGGAGCGCCGACCGCCGGAGCGCCGGCCGCCGGCTCGCCCGCCCGCGCCACCGCAGCCGCCTCCGTCTCCATCGCCCGCCCCGCTTCCGCGCGTCAATGAGCCTGATTTCCCCTTCCCTTGCGCAGCGGATCGAGCAGGCCCGCCAGGCGCAACTGCGCGCGCAGAAGGCGTCGGCGGCGAGCGCCTGGCGCCCTAGCGACAGCGACCGCCAGGACCGCTATGCGCGCTGGCACGTCGAAGACGCCGTCGAGCAGGATTCCGAGAACTGGCTGCTGAGCTATCTGGATCTCATCACGCTGCTGCTCGCGATGCTGGTCGTCATGCTGGCCGTCGCCATGTACGGCGGCGGCTCCGGCAAATCCGGCCAGCCCGTCGAGCTGGTCGGTACGCTGGGCGCCAGCGGCCTGCCCAAGTACGACGGCGAGTATTCGGAATTCGAAACCGTGCAGATCCCGGCAAGCTGGTCAGCGCAGCCCACGCCCGGGCCGGCCCTCGCCGCGGCCGCGCCCGCGCTGGCCGAAGACGAAGTTGTCGTGGCTGACGCCGCCCCGCCGCTGACCGCCCCGTCCAAGGAATCGCTGGGCCTGGCGGACCTGGGCAATTCGGTGGACGTGATCGTCAACGAGCAGTCGGTCAGCTTTCGCATCAGCAACGAACTGCTGTTCGCTTCCGGCCAAGCCACGCTCAGCACCGCGGGCCTGGACGTGATCAAGCGCCTGGCCGGCATCCTCAACAAGAACGACTACCAGGTCTCGGTCGAAGGCCACAGCGATCCCGTGCCGATCCTGACCAAGCAGTTCGCGTCGAACTGGGAGCTGTCCAGCAGCCGTGCCACCAGCGTGTTGCGCGAGCTGGTGCGCGATGGCGTGACGCCGCAGCGGCTGCGCGCGGTGGGCTACGCGGAAACGCGCCCAATCGAGTCCAACGACACGGCAGCCGGCCGCGCGGCAAACCGCCGCGTCGAGCTCATCATGGACATTACGCCGCCGCAGGCCAAGACCGCCGCCGCCCCGCAGGCGCCCGCCGCTGGCAAACCGCCCACCGCGCCGCAAGCGGCCGCCCCCGCGGGCGAACCGTCCAAGCCGGCGGCAACGCCGTCCACGGCGAAGGCGGCCACACCGGACGCCAAAGCGCCTGCGAACGCCATGACGGCGCCCGCGCCCGCCACCCCGGCGCAATCCTGATCCGCGATTCCTTCCCTTGAAAAAACCGGCGCAGGCCGGTTTTTTATTGCCCGCTTGCCGTACTTTCGTGATGTAAAGGACGCTTGACATACCGCCGCACGGCCGCCAGAATGTCAAGCACGCTTTACATCAACAAGGGCATTCCCATGAATCAACTCCAGGCCAAGCGCCGCTATTTCAAGGAACTGGGCTTCTCGATGGCGCTGTATGCCGTACTTCTGGCCGGCGCGCTGTGGCTCAGCCTCGACATGCAGCCCGGCGCCCTGCGCACCGTCGTGCTGCTCACGCCCATGCTGGCGTTTCTGCTGGCGCTGCGAGCCGTCGTGCGCGCCGTGCGCCAGTCCGACGAATTCATCCGCAAGACCACGCTGGAACACCTGGCCATTGCCGCAGCCGTCACCGCCGGGGTCACGTTCACGTATGGCTTCCTGGAAATCGCTGGCTTTCCCAAACTGAGCATGTTCGTGGTCTGGCCGCTGATGGGCGGCGTCTGGGCGTTCACCACCATCGTCGACACGTTGCGCCATCGATGAAAAACTGCATCCGCGAACTGCGCGCCGAGCGCGGCTGGAGCCAGGCCGCGTTGGCCGAACGGCTGGACGTCTCGCGTCAGACCGTCAACGCCATCGAGACCGGCCGATACGACCCGAGCCTGCCGCTCGCCTTCGCCATCGCCCGCGTGTTTGAAACATCCATCGAATCGATCTTCCAGGAAGGCTAAGGCGCAATTTCCGGCATGGCGCCGACGCGGGGATCGGCGTTAACCTAGCGGACCCGCCGTTCGCGGCGACCGCAGTCCCCAAGCGGGAGTCCCCATGCCCTACATGCTGCTGATCGTTGAACCGGTGGGCCAGCGCGCCCAGCGCACGCCCGAAGAAGGGCGCGAGGCCTATGCGCAGATGGTGCGCTACGCCGAATCCCTGCAATCGCGCGGCCTGCTCACGCGCGCCGAATCCCTCAAGTCCGATACCGAAAGCGTGCGCCTGCGCGTGCGCGACGGGGAACGCCAACTGATGGACGGCCCCTACGCCGAGGCCAAGGAAATGATCGGCGGATTCTTCCTTCTGACCTGCGAGTCGCGCGAAGAAGCGTTGGCGCTGGCCGCCGAATGCCCCGCCGCGCAGTGGGCCACGGTTGAAGTCCGGGAGTTGGGGCCCTGCTTCATGTAGGGCGAGGGCACGCGAGTCGGCGGCCGCCGACTCAGTATTTACCCTGATCACCGCATGTTGTTGTCGATCTGGCGCGCTGCCGTTCGTCGTCTCTATACAAGCGCCCCTTTCGGCCTTGCTATCCCTCCCCTGGAGACCTCAGATGCGATTCATGATCATCGTCCGGGCCACGCCCGACAGCGAAGCCGGCAAGATGCCGGACGACAGCCTGCTTGCCTCGATGGCGACCTATCACGAAGCCCTGGTCAAGGCCGGCGTGTTGCTGGACGCCAACGGCCTGCACCCGACGTCCAAAGGTTGGCGCGTGCGGTACGACGGCAGCGGCGAACGCAAGCTGCTTGACGGGCCGTTTGCCGAAACCAAGGAACTGATCGCCGGCTACACGATGATCCAGGTGCGTTCCCGGGAAGAAGCAATGCAGTGGGCGATGCGCTTTCCGACGCCCTTCCCCGGCCAGGACTGCGAGATCGAGGTGCGCCAGGTATTCGAGCTGGACGACTTCGAGCCCAGCAAGGAAGTCGAGCGCTTCCGCCAGATGCCGACGCCGAACGTCTGATCCCCTGCGTCCCACCCTGAACCATCAAGCGAGACACGCCATGCACAAGCAGATCTTCGTCAACCTGCCCATCAACGACATGCAGAAGTCCCAGGCATTCTTCAAGAAACTGGGCTACAGCTTCAATCCCGACTTCACCAACGACCAGGGCGCCTGCATGGTCGTCGGCGACAACCTTTACGTGATGCTGCTGGTGAAGGATTTCTTCCAGAGCTTTACCGGCAAGCCGGTGGCGGACGCCACGCAGACCACGGAAGTGCTGGTCTGCCTGTCCTGCGAAAGCCGAGCCGAGATCGACGAGCTGGTGGCGCGGGCCGTCGCCGCGGGCGGCACGGCGCCGCGCGCGCCGCAGGACCACGGCTTCATGTACGCGCACGGGTTCGAGGACCTGGATGGGCACATCTGGGAGTTCGCCTACATGGTTCCCGGCGAAGCGACCGGCGCATGACGCAGGCGGCCACGCATCGCGCCATCGAGGCGGTCTGGCGGATCGAGGCCGCCAGCGTCATCGCGGGGGTGGCGCGTCTGGTGCGCGACGTGGGGCTGGCCGAAGAGCTGGCCCAGGATGCGTTGGTTGCGGCGCTGGAGCGCTGGCCCCAGACGGGCGTGCCGGACAATCCCGGAGCATGGCTCATGACCACCGCAAAGAACCGTGCGCGCGACCGGCTGCGGCTGGATGCGTTGCACACCCGCAAGCACGAGCAGATCGGCCACGAGCTGGAAGCCTTGCAGGCCGACGTGGAGCCCGACTTCGTCGACGCGCTGGATGCGGCGCGCCAGGACGACATCGGCGACGATCTGCTGCGGCTGGTCTTCACCGCCTGCCATCCGCTGTTGTCCACCGAGGCCCGCGTGGCGCTGACGCTGCGCCTCTTGGGCGGGCTGACGACGGCCGAGATCGCGCGCGCGTTCCTGGCATCGGAATCGACCATCGCGCAGCGCATCGTGCGCGCCAAACGCACGCTGTCCGCCGCCAACGTGCCCTTCGAGGTGCCCTCGGCCGCCGACCGTGCGCCGCGTCTGGCCTCGGTGCTGGAAGTCATCTATCTGATCTTCAACGAAGGCTATTCCGCGACCTCGGGCGATGACTGGATGCGGCCTGGCCTGTGCGACGAAGCGCTGCGCCTGGGCCGCATTCTGGCGGAATTGACGCCGTCGGAGGCCGAGGTGCATGGTCTGGTCGCACTGATGGAACTGCAGGCGTCGCGCCTGCATGCGCGCACCGATGCCGAGGGGCGGCCGGTGCTGCTGATGGAGCAGGACCGCCGCCGCTGGGATCCGCTGCTGATCCGGCGCGGGCTGGCGGCGCTGGACCGGGCCGATGCGCTGGGCGGCGCGCGTGGGCCCTATGCGCTGCAGGCCGGCTTGGCTGCCTGTCACGCGCGGGCCCGTACGCCTGGGGAAACCGACTGGATGCGGATCGTGGCGCTGTACGATGCGCTCGCCCAGGCGGCGCCGTCGCCCGTGGTCGCGCTGAACCGCGCCGTCGCGATCGGCATGGCCTTCGGCCCGCAGGCCGGCCTGGATCTGGCTGACCAGTTGGCGTCGGAGCCCTCCCTGGCGAACTATCACTGGCTGCCCAGCGTGCGCGCCGACCTGCTGGCCAGGCTGGGCCGCAAGGCCGAAGCCCGCGCAGAATTCGAACGCGCGGCCGGCATGACCCGCAACGCCCGCGAACGCGAGCTGCTGCTGGCGCGCGCGCGGGAAATGTCCGGGGAAACGGGCGACGTCAGTGGCGATTGAGGGAGCGCGACGCTGCCTCGGGCCCGACCGCCTGGCGCCGGTTCAAAACACCAAATTATTAGACGACGTATACTTTTCAACATCGTCTAATTATTTGGTTGATCATGCCTGACTCCCATCTCCTCC
Source organism: Achromobacter sp. ACRQX (assembly GCF_022346505.1). NCBI lineage: Bacteria > Pseudomonadati > Pseudomonadota > Betaproteobacteria > Burkholderiales > Alcaligenaceae > Achromobacter > Achromobacter sp. ACRQX. The sequence continues at coordinate 29,709 of NZ_JAKRML010000032.1, read as the reverse complement.
TGTCCGGCGCGGACCCCACCGACATCGGCCGCCGCGAACGCAAGCGCCAGCAGACGGTGGACCATCTGACACAGACCGCCTGGCGCCTGTTCGAAGCCCTCGGTTACGACGCCGTCACGATGGAGCAGATTGCCGCGCAGGCCGACGTGTCCAAGGGCACGCTCTACAACCACTTTCCCGTCAAAGAGGCGCTGCTGGCGCAACGCTTCCACGGCGAGCTGGCCGGGTCGCTGACGACGCTATGGCCCGCGCTTCAAGTCCTGCCCACCTTCGCCGAACGGCTGACGCGGCTGCTGCACGCATCGGCGGATTGGGCCGAATCGCACCGCGCTTACCTTGGCCCTTATCTGCGTTACCGCTTCGCCACCATGCAGGCGGGCACGCAGAACGACGAGCGCCATTCGCGTAGCGGCCTGCACCGTGTGTTTGCCGCGCTGATCCAGAACGCGCAGGCCGCCAATCAGGCCCGGTCCGACATGGACGCCGAACTGCTCGCCCATCATCTTCAGTTCCTTTACCTGGGTGCCCTGCTGCGCTGGCTGGACCAGCCCGGCGCGTCGCTTCAGCAGGAATTCGACGCCGCCATCACCCTGTTCGTGCACGGTATTGCCGGGAGCGCGGCATGACCGCCCTGGTGCTGGACTGGCCGGCCGCGGCGCAGGCCGGTCCGCAAGCGGCGGGCGGCAAGGGCTGGCAGTTGGGCCGCATGGCGCAGTTTGGGGTGCCGGTGCCCGACGGCTTCGTGCTGGCGGCGCAGGCCAGCGCCGGGCACCGGCCCGGCCAGGACGTGCCGCCGGCCATCATGCAAGCGCTGCGCCAGGCGTTGCATGAACGCGGCTGGCTGGACCGTCCCCTTGCGTTGCGCTCGTCGGCGCCTCAAGAAGATTCCGCCGGCGCGTCGTTCGCCGGCATCCATTTGTCCTGCCTTAACGTGCGCGGACCCGATGCCGCCGAGCAGGCGCTTGGACTTATCTGGGATTCGCTATGGACGCCGCAGGCGCAGGCTTATCGGCAGCGCCTTGGCCTGCCGATCGACGGCGCGACCGGCATGGCGGTCGTCGTCATGCCGATGATCGAAGCACAGGCGTCGGGCATCGCCTTTACCATCGACCCCGCCACGGGCCGCCGCGACGAGATGGTCATCCACGCCAACTGGGGCCTGGGCGAATCGCTTGTGAACGGCGAGGCGGACGGCGATGACTACCGCCTGCGCGAAGACTATCTGCGCCAAGCCTGGCCGGTCGTCTCGCGGCGCATCGGCGCGAAACGTCACGCCACGCAGCCCGCCGCCACCGGCGCAGGCACACAGTTGACCGACACGCCCGCCGCCCGCGCCGCGCAAGCCGTGCTGACCGACGCGCAGGCTGAGACGCTGGGCGACATTGCCCGCGACGCCGCCCGCGCATTGGACTACAGCGGCGCGGCGTACGACCTTGAATGGGCCTGGGACGGCGACCGGTTCTGGATCGTGCAGGCGCGCCCGGTGACCGCGTCGGCGCGCCACACCTATCCCGCGCTGCAAGACCAGCCGGATTACTGGTCGCGCGGCAATACCCGCGAGGTCCTGCCGCAAGCCATGTCAGCCCTGGAATGGGATGCGGGCCGCGTCATGGCCCAGCGGATGCTGACCTGCGGCTTCGAGTTGAGCGGTTACCGCACGCTCCCCGGCGTGCCCCTCGCTGCACTGTTCCAGGGGCGCGCCTATCTGAATGCCTCGGTCATCCAATGGGTCGGCCATGACGCGCTGGGCGTCAGTCCGCGCGACATGAACGCGTTGCTGGGCGGCCCGCAGCCCGAGATCCGTGTGCCGCCGGTCACCGCCGTGCAGCGGCTGCGGCACGGCCTGCGCATCGTGCGCTATCTGCGCCGGGCCGCGCCGCTGCGCCGCCAGGCCGCCACCGACCTGCCCCGGCTTCTGGCCCGCGCGCAGGATTGGCTGGACGCGCCGCTGCCCGCCTCCGACGCCGCGCTGGGCGCGCAGTTGCGCGAACAGTTCCAGACCGTCCTGGCCGCGGATCAATTGTTCTTCTTGCAGGGTTCAGGCGGCGGTGCGCTGTCCAAGCTGCTCGACATGGTGGAAAAAGCCGTGCCCGGCGAAGGCCACGCGCTGACCGCCGCGCTGATGGCGGGCGGCGATCCCAGCGTCACGGCGCAGCAGGGTTATGCGCTCATGGCGCTGGCGCAATTGGCCGAGCAGGACGCCGAAGCGCTCGCGTGGCTGCGCGGGCCCAACCGCGACGATGCCGCGTGGGGAACGGCACTGCCCAAAGACAGTCCGTTCAGGAACGCCTTTGCCAACTTCCTGCATCGCTACGGCCACCGCGCCGTCTACGAAACCTATCTGCGCAATCCGCGCTGGCGCGAAGCGCCCGGTTATCTACTGGACAGCATCCTGAACCTGATCGGCGTCGATCCCGCCGCCCTGCGCGCCCGTCAGGACGACGCCGCGCAGCAGGCATGGCAACGCGTGCGCCGCGCGTTGCCGTTCTGGCAGCGCCTGCTCGCCGCCAAGCTGCTCGCGGCATCCCGCCTGGAAGGCAACCAGCGCGAGGCCGCGCGCAGCGTGCTCGTGGCGTATCTGGCCGCGGCCCGCAAGCACGCGCTGGAATTGGGACGGCGCAACGCTGGCCCGGACGGACTCGCGAACGCCGACGACATCTTTCATCTGAACGCGGCCGAGATCTTTGCGCTGGCGGATGGCCGGATGGATGCCTCTGCGCTGGGCCGGCGCGCAGCCGCCCGGCGTGCGCGATTGCAGGCCTGGACCGCGCTGCCGGACCTCGACGTCATCACCGAATTCGCAAGCCGGACCACGCCGCCGTCCCAGCCGCAACCCGCGTCCGGAGCGGCCACATCGCGAGATTCGTGGCGCGGCACCCCGGTGGCGGGCGGACGCGCACGTGGCCGCGCGTTCGTGGCGCGCACGCCGGACGAAGGCCTGTCCATGCCCGCCGGCGGCATTCTGGTCGCGGCGTCTTCCGACCCCGCGTGGACGCCCCTTTTCCTGCGCGCGGGCGCTGTCGTGATGGAAGTCGGCGGATATCTGTCGCACGCCGCCATCGTGGCGCGCGAATTCGGCGTGCCGGCCGTCGTCAGCGTCCACGGGGTTCTGCAAGGGGTCGCCACCGGCGACATGCTGGAAGTCGATGCCGTGAAAGGCGTAGTCACCCGGCTGCGGGAGGAGGCCCCGGACTGAACCCGCCTACCCTTGCGTCGCCGTCGCCAGTTCGAACTGAAACACCGCCCCGCCCCCTGCTGCGTCCACCAGCCGGATTTCGCTCTGGTGCAGCTGCAGAATCCGCTGCACGATGACCAGTCCCAGTCCGCCGGCCTCGCCCGGCCCGCGGTTCAGCGCCGACGCCCGCGTGAACAGCCCGGCGCGCAACGCCTGCGGAATGCCCGTCCCCGAATCGCTGACCTGCACCTGCACCCGGTTGCGCGACAGGCCAAGCTGCAATGCAATCTGTCCGCCCGGCGGGCTATGCCGGATCGCGTTATCCAGCAGGTTCGTCAGCACGCGTTCGATCAGCCCCAGGTCCGCGCGCACCGGCGGCAGCGCCTGCGCAATGTCCGTGGTTATATGCTGCTGACGCGCCTCGGCCGCCAGCTCGAACTTCTGCATCACGTCCTGCACCAGTTCCGGCAGCGAAAACGTCTCGGGTTCCAGGCGCACCAGGCCAGACTCCAGCCGCGCCAGTTCGAAGAGTTCCTGCGCCAGCCGGCCGACCTTGCGGCTTTGCGCCAGCGCGATGTCCAGATAGCGGCGGCGTTCGGCGGGATCAAGCGCCTCATCCTTTAAACGCAGCGTTTCCAGATAGCCATGCAGCGACGTCAGCGGCGTGCGCAGGTCGTGCGAAATATTGGCGACCAGATCGCGGCGCTGCTGGTCCTGCCGCGTCAGCTCGCGCCACTGATCCGAGATCCGCCGGCCCATCTGCGCAAACGTGCGCCGCAGCACCGCGATCTCGTCGCCGTTGCGCGCCGATTGGTCCGCCGGCTGTTCCAGCGCGGCCAGCGCCTGGCCGTCGTCGCCGTCAAAGGCGCGCACCGCTCGCGTCAGCGACCGCAACGGCCGCGTGATGAGCGCAAACGCCGCCAGCCCCGCCACCAGCCCCAGCAAGGCCACCAGCGCAATCGACCACAGCGTCGTGCGCAGCACCGACGTGCGCGACACGTCCATCGCCAGCGCATCATGCGCCTGGCCCTGCAACACCACGTAGACATACCCCTGTTCGCGGCCATCCACGCGCACCGGCGCCGCGCTGAACACCTTTTGCGCGTCAAGGCTGCGCGGATCATCGCCCGTGATGGGCAGCATGCCGCCGGCCAGCAGCCGCTGGACCGGCGCCAGGTCGACGCGATCACGCTTGATCTGTCCAGGCGGCGCGGCGTCGCCGACGATGCGGCCATCGTTGGACAGCAGATAGACCTCGACCGCCGGGTTCACCGTCATCAGCATGTCGAACATCGAGCGCACGGCATCCGGCTTCCAGCCGCCCGCGTCCATCAGTTCGGTGGAGCCCGCGATGTGCTGCGCCAGGCCGCTGGACAGCCGCTGCACGACCTCCTGCTCGTAGCGCGAGTTGGCCGCGATCTGCAGCCACGCGGACGCGCCGCAGCACGCCAACAGCAGCAGCGCAAAGACGCCGGACAGGCGCTGGGTCAACGTGAATCGCTTCATGGCTGCACCCCGGGCGCCGCCGCGAACTTGTAGCCGCGGCCCCAGACCGTCAGGATGCGCTGCGGGTTGGACGGGTCGGCCTCGATCTTGGTGCGCAGCCGGTTGATGTGGGTGTTGACCGTGTGCTCATAGCCTTCGTGCTGATAGCCCCACACCTGGTTCAGCAGGTCCATGCGCGAGAACACCTTGTCCGGATGCCGCGCAAAAAAGTGCAGCAGATCGAACTCGCGCGGCGTCAGATCCAGCCGGCGGGCGTCGACATCGACCGTGCGGGCGATCGGATCGATCGACACGCCATGCACGGCCAGGCTGCCGGCGTCCTGGCGCGCGTTACGTTCGATGGCATCACTGCGGCGCAGCAGCGCCCGCACGCGCGCCACCAGTTCCAGCATCGAAAACGGCTTGGCCAGATAGTCGTCCGCGCCCAGTTCCAGGCCCAGGATGCGGTGCACCTCGCTGGACCGGGCGCTGGTGATGATGATGGGGATGTAGCGCGCCATCGCGCGCGCCCGCTTGCAGATTTCCAGGCCGTCGATGCCGGGCAGCATCAGGTCCAGCACCAGCGCGTCCCAGCCGCCTTCTTCCAGCAGGCGCATGCCCGCGTTGCCGTCGGCCGCGTGTTCGACCGCGTAGCCCTCGTCGCGCAGATGCAGGCGCAGCAGTTCCGCGATATGGGCGTCGTCTTCAACTATCAGTACGCGGCGGGGCGTATCCATGGGGCAACCTGGGGCGTGATCAATGCGCCTATTGTCGCCAATCGGCGCGGGGCAAAGTTAACGATTAATTTAACTTTGCGTGAGGACTTCGGTATGGGCCAGGAGGAAGAATGCCTCCATCGACAGCCCACCGGAGACCGCCATGCTGGCCCGACCCGCCCTCAACAATACGCCGCTTGCCCCGCCGGTGTGCGCGCTGTCGCCCGCTGCGCCACCGTCCACCGCCGCCGAGTCCGCCGCGAAAAAACGGACCAGCCAGCCGGCGCCTCCGGCTATTTCTCCCGTCATCCACCCCCGCTGGCTGCGCGTGACGCACTGGTTGAACGCGTTGGCCGTCGTCGTCATGGTCATGAGCGGCTGGCGCATCTACAACGCCGCGCCATTCTTTGATTTCACCTTTCCCAACGGCATCACGCTGGGGGGGTGGCTGGGCGGCGCGCTGCAATGGCACTTTGCGGGCATGTGGCTGCTGTTTGCCAATGGCCTGCTCTACCTGGCGCTGAACGTCGCCACCGGCCGCCTGTGGCGCAAATTCCTGCCGGTCAGCCCCGGCGGCGTAGCGCGCGACCTGCTGGCCGCGCTGCGCGGCAGGCTCTCGCACGCCGACCCGCGCCGCTACAACCACGTCCAGCGCCTGGCCTACCTCTTCGTGATGGCCGACATCGCCGTGCTGATCCTGTCCGGACTCGTGCTGTGGAAGTCCGTGCAATTCGACCTGCTGCGCGACCTGATGGGCGGCTATGAAGCCGCACGGCGCGTGCATTTCTTCGCGATGGCCCTGCTGGCCGGCTTCGTCGCCGTGCACCTGGCGATGGTCGCCCTGGTGCCCCGCAGCCTGCTCACCATGATCCGCGGCAAATAAGGAACCCGCCATGACCGAAAAACGCCGCCTCCTGCCGGGCCTGGACGCCCCGGCCATCCTGCGCGAAGCCGGAAAGCTGCTGGACAAGCGCGTCGAGCAGCCCTCGCGCCGCGCCTTCCTGCGCCGCGGCCTGACGCTGGGCGGCCTGGCCATGCTGTCCGGGTGCTCGCTGTCCGACGACGAAAGCGTCGAACAGGCGCTGTCGGCCGCCTCCCGCTTCAACGACCGTGTGCAGGGCTGGATCTTCGACCCGGCCAAGCTCGCGCCGACCTATCCCGAATCCATGATCACCCGGCCGTTTCCCTTCAATGCCTTCTACGGCATCGACGACGTGCCGCAGGTGGACGAGGCATCGTTCCGGCTGGAGGTCACCGGCATGGTGGCCGACAAGCGCGGCTGGCGGCTGGACGAACTGCGCGCCATGGCGCAAGTCGATCAAGTCACGCGGCACATCTGCGTCGAAGGCTGGAGCGCCATCGGCAAATGGGGCGGCGTGCCGTTCTCGGCATTCTTGAAGCGCGTGGGCGCCGACCTGTCGGCCAAATACGTCGGCTTCAAGTGCGCCGACGACTACTACACCAGCATCGACATGCCCACCGCGCTGCACCCGCAGACCATCCTGGCCCTCACGTACGACGGCCGGACGCTGCCCCCCGAATACGGCTTCCCCATGAAGCTGCGCATGCCCACCAAGCTTGGCTACAAGAACCCCAAGCACATCCAGGCGATTTTCGTCACCAACACCTACCCGGGCGGTTACTGGGAGGACCAGGGCTACAACTGGTTCGGCGGCAGCTAGGTGATTTCCCGCTTTTTTTCACTGTCAAAAGGAACGCATCATGAACAAACTCACCACCGCCGCATTGTCCGTGTGCCTGGCCCTCGGCGCCACGGCCGCTTACGCTGCCGACACCATGGGCAAGGAAGGCATGAGCAAAAGCGGCATGTCCAAGGAAGCGCCGGCGCAGGACGGGATGAAGAAGGACGGCATGTCGCACGACGGCATGAAGAAGGATTCGATGTCGCGCGATGGCATGTCCAAGGGGTCGATGTCGAAGGATTCCATGTCCCGCGATTCGATGTCGAAGGGGTCGATGTCGAAGGACGGCATGTCGAAGGACGGCATGTCGAAGGACGGGATGTCGAAGGACGGGATGAGCAAGGACGGCATGCAGAAGTAACGCTCGCGCCGGGGCCGCGCCCGCCGGCCCCCGGCTCGAACCATTCGCACGGAACTCGCCATGAACCTCACACGCAGACATTTCCTTGGCCTGGGCGGCGCCGCGGCAGCCGCCGTGGGCATCGCCCCGCTGCTGGTCACGCGCAGCGGCCCGGCGCAAGCCGCCGCGCCCGCAGCCAGCTTTCCCTACACCCTCACCGACGCCCAATGGCAAGAGCGCCTGACGCGCGAGCAATACCAGGTGCTGCGCCGCGACGGCACGGAACGGCCGTACTCAAGCCCGCTCAACGACGAACACCGCAACGGCACCTTCGCCTGCGCGGGCTGCGAACACCCCTTGTTCTCGTCGTCCACCAAGTTCGATAGCGGCACCGGCTGGCCCAGCTTTTGGCAGCCCCTGCCCGGCGCCGTCGGCGAGACCCGCGACCGCAGCTTCGGGATGACCCGCACCGCCGTGCATTGCGCCAACTGCGGCGGCCACCTGGGGCACGTGTTCGACGACGGACCTCGACCCACCGGCCTGCGCTACTGCATGAACGGCGTGGCCATGACCTTCGCCCCGCAAGCCTGATCCGCCACCGCATCGCTACAAGGACCCGACATCATGTCCAAGCACCCCACCCTCCGCCGTCTCTGCGCCGCACTTGCCACCGCGGGCGGCCTGATCGCCTCGACTGCTGCGTCCGCCGCCGAACGCGCCTTCATCATCCCCCCGCCCGCTGCGGAGCAGCCCGCTAATGCTTCCGCGGCGCCCGCCACACAGGAGAAAGCCGTCATTGCCGGCGGCTGCTTCTGGGGCGTGCAGGCGGTCTTCCAACACGTCAAGGGCGTCAGCAACGCGGTCTCTGGCTACGCCGGCGGCCAGGCCAACACCGCTAACTACAACGCGGTCAGCAGCGGCCGGACCGGCCATGCGGAAGCCGTGGAAATCACCTACGACCCCAAACAGGTCAGCTACGGGCAACTGCTGCAGATCTATTTCTCGGTCGCGCATGATCCCACCCAGCTCAACCGCCAGGGGCCGGATCACGGCACGCAATACCGATCCGCCGTGTTTCCCGCCAACGACAGCCAGCGCAAGGTGGCTGAGGCCTATATCGCGCAGTTGAACAAAACGGGGGTGTATCCGAAGCCGCTGGCGACCACCATCGAACCGCTTCAGGCGTTTTATCCGGCTGAGGACTATCACCAGGACTATCTGGTGCGCAATCCGAACAGCATGTACATCGTGATCAACGATGTGCCCAAGGTGGAGAACCTGGCGAAGACGTTTCCGGAGGCATGGCGGGACAAGCCGGTGCTGGTGAGCGCGAAGGACAGATAGCGCTAGGGGGAAGCGCAGACGCCCCGGGCCGGCCCTATCGTAAACTTCAGCCTCTTTGGGATACGGAGGGCGGCCTGCGGAGGTCGCCCTTCGGACACCATTAACTCTCGAAATTTGGCCCGCGCGCAAGACGCGCTGCCGCTTCGCCCGAGGCCCCGATGGTAGGTTCGCAAGTCCGAGTGACGTTGTCATTGATCGCGCCAGCACTGCTGCTGATCTTCGGGCTTACCTTCCTGGCCATCTGGTTCTTCTTCCAACGCAAACGCTTCCTGCTGCACCTTGCCGCAGGCTGTATGACATTTGCCTGTGGGGCGATTTCACAAGTCCTGTACGTACCCCGCGACACGGGTCTCAATGCGCTCGTCTCGGGTTTTCTATACACGGCTGCAGGATGTCTGGTGGTGCAGGGCGTTCTCGAACGCGCACGCATTCGCGTGCCCTGGGCCGCATTTGGCCTGTATGCGGCGGCCATCATGGGCGCGCTCTGGTACTTCTTCTACATCGATCGCAACCTGCTCGTCCGCGTTTATGTGCTGAATGCGGGCTTCGGACTGCTGTTCTGCTTTGCCGCGTGGCGCATGCGGCGATCTTCGCGTCAGCGTCCGATCGACAAGGCGCTTTTCTTTGTGGTGTTGCTTTTCGGCCTGCATTTTCTTCCGCGCACACTGCTGAGTATGGGGACGCTGGCGCCACAAGGCGCCCTTGCCTTTGCCGACTCGCCGTTTTGGCAGATGTTGCAGCTTTCGCTTGCGGTATTCAGCGTCGCGCTGGCGCTCACGCTGCTGGTTGCGATCGCCGCCGACGCCATTGACGAGGTCCGTAAGGAAGGCGACAACGATTGGCTGACCGGCGTCTATAACCGGCGGGGCTTCGAAGCGCGCGTCCGATCGCTCATATCGAATGGCAACGCTGCGGTGGCGCTCATCGTCTGCGATGTCGACAACTTCAAACGCATCAACGACCTGCATGGCCACCAAAGCGGAGACAACGTGCTCAAGCAAGTGGCCAAGGCCCTCAACGACGCGGTGCGCAAGCACGACGTGCTCGGGCGCATTGGCGGCGAGGAATTCGGCATCTTCCTGCCGGCCACCGAGCCGCCCGAGGCCCTGCGCTGCGCGGAGCGCCTGCGCGCAGCCGTTGAACAGAGCGTGCGGGATCCGAGCGACGAAGCGCCGGTCACGATCAGCGCGGGCGCGGCGCACACGGATCGCGCCGAGTCCTGGGAAGTCATGTATCGGCGGGCTGACGCCAAACTGTATCAAGCCAAGCGGGCGGGCCGGAACCGGGTCGAGGCAGAGTAAAATCCGCCCCCCATGCGCTTTTCCGACTTCACCCATCGTCTCACCGCTCTTGGCGCCCTGCCCGTTCACCGTGGCCGGGTCGTGCGCGTCTGGCTGAACGGGCAAGCGCTCGACACCGGGACCCGGCGGCGTAGCGCCGAACACTTCCTGCCTCTGGCCCTACGTGACGCCATCCCCGAGGTGACGGCGGAACTGGACGGTCTTGCCCGGATCCGCTCCGAACACGCGGGCAGCGACGGCTCGCGATTGCTTGTCGAACTGGCCGACGGGCAGATGGTGGAAAGCGTGCTGTTGCCGCGCGATGGGCTGTGCGTTTCCACGCAGGTTGGCTGTGCGGTCGGCTGCCGCTTCTGCATGACCGGCAAGAGCGGGCTGATCCGCCAGGTCACGAGCATGGAAATCCTTGCCCAGGTCGTGCTGGCGCGGCGTCAGCGTGCGGTGAAGAAGGTTGTCTTCATGGGCATGGGCGAACCCGCGCACAACCTGGACAACGTGCTCGAAGCCATCGACCTGCTCGGCACGGAAGGCAATATTGGCCACAAGAACCTCGTGTTCTCGACCGTGGGCGATCAGCGGGTGTTCGACGCCCTGCCGAAACAACGCGTCAAACCGGCGCTGGCGCTGTCGCTGCACACGACCAAGGCCGACCTGCGTGCACACCTGCTGCCGCGCGCGCCAAAAATCACGCCTGAAGCCCTGATTGAACTGGGCGAACAATACGCTCGCGACACGGATTACCCGATCCAGTATCAATGGACGCTGCTCAAGGGCATCAACGACGGCGACGACGAACTCGATGCCGTCGTGCGTCTGCTCAAGGGCAAGTACGGTGTGCTGAACGTCATCCCGTTCAATAGCCTCGAGGGCGATGACTACCAGCGCCCTGATGCCGAGCGCATCCGCGAGATCGTCCGCCATCTGCACGGCCGTGGCGTGCTGGCCAAGGTCAGGAACAGCGCCGGGCAGGACGTGGACGGCGGCTGTGGCCAGTTGCGCGCGCGTGCAGTCGGCGCGGCGCAGGTGGTTGAGTTCCGCAGATAGAATACCGGCACTCACCTTTTCCGATAGCGCGCCAATGGGAGCAGGCCCCTCCACAGATCGCTGAGCCGCAACAACCTCGTCAGTAAGTTGTTGCGGCGGTCAGTCCTCGGTCTTCATGTCATCAGCAGGCAGATCGCCGCCAGATCAATATCTCTGTGCGGATGTTTTGTCATGCCTATTAACTCTGCGCCTGTTTGGGCGTATTCCCTGCCGTACACGCTGGCGTTGATGGTTCCAATCGATCTCATCGCCTCCCTCGCCATGGACGTGTATCTGCCGGTGGTGCCGCTGATGCCGGCCGCGCTCGGCACGTCGCCCGCGCTCGTTCAGTTGACGCTGACCGCTTACATGCTGGTTCTTGGCCTGGGGCAGTTGATCTTCGGGCCGATGTCGGACAGGTTTGGGCGGCGCCCGATCGTGCTGGGCGGTGCGGCGATGTTTGCCGTTGCGTCGTTCTTGCTGGCGGCCACGCATGAAGGCGGTGCTTTCCTCGGGTTTCGGGTTCTTCAGGCGCTTGGCGCTTCGGCGGCGCTCGTCGGCATGTTTGCGACCGTCCGGGATGTTTACGCAGACCGGCCCGAAGGCACCACCATTTACGGGTTGTTCAGCTCAATTCTGGCGTTTGTGCCGGCTGTCGGACCGCTACTTGGCGCGATCATCGCGCTGACGTTGGGGTGGCGCGCGATCTTCACCTCGCTTGGCGCATTGGCAGCGCTGATATTCGTTCACGCGTGGTTCCGATGGCCCGAGACCCGTACCACCCCTTGCACACCGCAAGATCGGTCTGTCGTCTCCATCCTGGGAAATCTTTCCTTTTGGGTCTATACCACCGGCTTTGCGACGGCGATGGGTGCTTTCTTCGTCTTCTTCTCGATCGCACCGCGCGTACTGATCAATCGTGCAGGCTGGGGGCAACCTGGATTCAGCCTGGCCTTCTCGTCGGTCGCGCTGGTGATGATTTTCACCACGCGCCATATCGGAACGTTCGCCAAGAGGTGGGGCATTCCTGGGTGCTTTGTCCGCGGCGTCTCGGTCATCGCAGGCGGGGCGATCGTGCTGGCATTGCTATCGGCGATCACGGAGGCCATGTTCATCGCCTTCATCCTGCCCATGTGGATGATCGCCGCAGGCATCGTGATCGTGGTAGGCGTGACGGCCAACGGCGCACTTCAGGACTTTGCCAAGGCGGCGGGCACGGCCGTCGCCTGGTACTACGGTATTCAGAGCATCATCGTCAGCGGCTTGGGGACGCTGCTGGTGATGACGCTGGATGGCGCCACCGTGCGGCCGCTGGTTGGCTATTGCCTCGTCATGGCTTGCGTCAGCATGGCGGGCTACGCCGCCTTGAAAAACAGATAAGGCGCAGCCAGCATGTCGCATCTTTCACACCTGCGCCCGCAGCCACCCCGCTACCGCCTGCACGGCCACCGACGCGTCCCGCTCCCCAAACATCGCCAGGTGATACGTATGCCCCTCGATCTCGGGCCCGAACGGCTGCACCAGGTGCCCTGCCCGCAGCTCATCGTCCACCAGCGCCAGGCTGACCAACGCAATCCCGTGCCCCGCCACCGCCGCCTGTATGGCGTGCCCTTCATCTGAAAACCGCAACTGCCCGGCCTCGGGCGGCAGCGGACGCCCGGCCACCGCAAACCAGCGCTCCCACGTCGGATTCTCGGGTTGCGCGCGTTTCCAGTCGAAGCGGATCAACGGCACCCGCGCCAGATCGTCCGGCGAGACAACGCCCAGGCGCGGATTGGCGACCGGTCCGAATCGATCGGTGAACAACGGCTGCGTCACCAGCCCGGGATACGGACCCCGCCCATACCGGATCGCGATATCAACCGAGGACGAGCGCAGATCGACAAGGTCGTCGCTCGCCTGCAATTGCAGGTCGATGTCGGGATGCTGGCGGCGGAAATCGGCCATGCGCGGCACCAGCCACTTCACGGTAAAGGCATTGGTGGCCGAGATGCTGACCTGCGCCCGCGTGCGCTGTTGCGTCAGCCGCGACAAGGTCGCCTCGAACTTGTCGAAGCCGTCGCGCAGCACGGGATACAGCTGCGCCCCGGTTTCGGTCAACGTGACCTTGCGCACCTGGCGATCGAACAGCGCGAGACCCGTCCCGGCTTCAAGCGCGCGGATCTGATGACTGACGGCAGTCGGGGTGACGGCAAGTTCCTCGGCGGCGGCCTTGAAGCTGCCCAGACGGGCGGCGGCTTCGAAGGCGCGCAGCGCAGAGAGCGGAAGGGATCGGCGTTGCATGGGCGGTTGCCTATGGATGAATTTTTCTCGTCTTATAGCTGACAAACAAACCTTTGTCACCGGTTCGACAGCGCCCTACATTGTCTTCACTCGCCGGCACACCACTCCCCCAATTCCGCCGGTCATAGATGAAGGAATTCGCATCATGCTCAAACAAGTCATCACCCAGCCCGACAACTACGCGCCTTTCCTGCTGTCGCAAGGCATCCAGTTCGGCAATCTGCTCTTCATTTCGGGTCAGGCAGGCGCCGCCGACGACGGGAAGATCGTGGACGGCGGCTTTCTGGCGCAAGGCGAGCAAGCCTTCCAGAACCTGCGCCGCGCGCTGGAAGCCGGCGGTTCCAGCTTGAAAGACGTCATCAAGGTCACGATCTTTGTCACCGATATGGGGCATTTCGACGACGTGGTGGCGCTGCGCCGCAAGTTCTTCTCGGCGCCCTACCCGGCCGACACCATTGCCGAGATCAAGGCCCTGTACGATCCGGCCGCGATGATCGAGATCGAAGCCATCGCGGCGGTCCGCCAACCGGAGGGCCAGTGACATGACCACGCTCGACAATCGTCTGCAGACCAACGCGCCGACGCTTCCCGCCATGCTGTTCACGCCGCTGCGCGTGGGCGCGCTGAACCTGCCCAACCGGCTGGCCGTCGCTCCCATGACACGCGTCAGCGCCACGGCGGACGGCCGAGCCACGGCGCAGATGGCCGACTACTACGAGGCCTTCGCCGCTGGCGGCTTTGGCCTGGTGATCACCGAAGGCATCTATACGGACAAGGCGCATGCGCAGGGCTACCTGTTCCAGCCCGGTCTGTCGGACGATGCGCAGCGTGAGGCATGGCGACCCGTGGTGGATCGTGTGCATGCGCGGGGTGGACGCATCATTGCGCAGCTGATGCATGCGGGCGCGCTGTCGCAGGGCAATCCGCATCGGTCCCGGACCAAGGGACCTTCGGCCGTGCAACCGGCGGGACAGCAGATGACCTTCTACCGCGGCCAAGGGCCTTACCGGATGCCGGAAGCGATGACGATCGATGAGATTGCCGAGGCGGTCGACGGCTTTGCGCAGGCGGCGCGCCGGGCGCAGGCGGCGGGATTCGACGGCGTGGAGATACACGGCGCCAACGGCTATCTGCTTGATCAGTTCCTCACTGCCCACACCAACCTGCGCGAGGATCGCTACGGCGGCAGCGTGGAAAACCGCCTGCGTCTGACCCTGGACGTCATCCAGGCGGTGCGGCAGTCGACGACAGCGGACTTTGTCGTGGGCGTGCGCAGTTCGCAGGGCAAGGTCAACGACTTCACCCACAAGTGGACGGGCGGCCAGGACGAGGCCGTGCGGATCTTCAGCACGTTGGGCACGCAGCCCGTCGATTACCTGCACACCACCGAGTTCGAGGCCTGGCGCCCCGCATTCGGCGAGGCCGGTCCAAGCCTGGCGGCGCTGGCGCGCAAGCATGTCCCGGTGCCGGTGCTGGCCAATGGTTCGTTGCATGACTCCACGCGGGCCGAAGGCCTGATCGCCCGGCAGGAGGCGGACTTCGTTTCGCTGGGACGCGGCGCGCTCACGCATGCCGACTGGCCGGTCAGACTGCGCACCGGCAAGCCACAGGAGGAATTCGACCGGGGCCTGCTTGCGCCGATTGCCGACCTGGACAACGCGGTCGGCCATCGCGCGCAGGCTCAGGCTGCGTGATCAGCCGGCGAGATCCCGTGGACGAGATCAGTCGGCGAGACAGGTCGGCGTGTCCAATCGCTCACGCCGGCCGGGTCTGATTGCCGCACCGACCCGACCCCGCCGGCAGCGGTTCAGCGCGCAGGCCGCAATGACTGATGGATCCACGTCCCGATGCCGGTGATCGCGGCATCGCCATGCGCCATCCCCATCACCTGCAACCCCAGCGGCAAGCCATCGACGGCCATCAGCGGCACGTTGATCGCGGGCGCGCCCAGCAGTGACGACGCGCACGCAAAGGAAACGTCGCCCGTCGGGTATTTGCTGTCGCGGATGTCCGCCGCGATGGGCGCCGCGCCGCAGGCATTCAGGCTGACGAGCGCATCGCACTGCGTGGCCAGGGCCGCCAGGCACTGGCGCGCGTGTTCACGCAGCAGCAGGCATTCGCGGTACTCAGCCAGCGTCATGCCGCGGCCGCTTTCCAGTTGCCGCACCAGGCTGGGACCCAGCGAGTTCGGATGGTTGGCGACCAGATTGGCCAATGACCAGCGCTGCTCCCACGAGATCAGCCGCAGCGACAGGGGCGCCGCTTGCGAGATGGCGCGCTCCAGCGCGTCGACCAGCAGCGAATCGCCGCGTCGGAGGATCGTCACGCCCTGCCCGGACAGCTTGTCCAGGCTTGCCTCGAACGCTGCACGGGCATTCGGTTCCGCGCGCGACCAGCCCTCGGTTTCCAGCGCGACCAGCCGCGTGGGCTTCTGGGCCGCCGGCGGATGCAGCGGACCATACAGGCCCGGATGTCCCGGGTCGCCGCCCGCGCGCTGGGCGATTTCGGCGGCCGCCGTCCACATGTCCTCGACGGAATTGGCGTGGATGCCGATATGGGCCTGGCTCAGCCCCAGCCGCTCGCCGCGATTGAGCGCGCCGAACGTCGGCTTCAAGGCCCAGTTGCCGTTGTAGCTGGCGGGCCGCAAGACGGAGCCTACGAGCTGCGAGCCGATGGCCATGGGAACCATATTGGCGCCCACGACGGCGGCCGACCCGCTGGACGAGCCGCCCGGCGTGCGGCGGGGATCGAACGGATTGGTCGTCGGACCGGGGTCGAGAAACCCCAGCGCCGTGGTGACCGTCTTGCCCAGAATGATCGCGCCGGCATCGCGCAGCGCGCGCACGACGGCGCTGTCGTTCTTGGGGAAGTTGCCGTCAAAGGCGGCGCAGCCCATCTGCGTCGGCATGTCGCGCGTTTCGATCAGGTCCTTGATGCCAACGGGCATGCCGTCGATTGCCGAAAGCGGACGGCCGTCTCGGTAGCGCTGGGCGCTGGCGTCGGCCGCGGCGCGCGCGCCCTCCTCGTTCAGGACGACCCAGCCCTTGAGCTGGCCCTCCCGCGTGGCGATCACCTCCAGGCAGCGTTCCAGGTAGTCCCGTGGCGTGTCGCGGCGGTCGGCAAAGTTGGCGCGGGCGTCATGAAACGTCAGCGAGGTGTGGGTGCTGGGATCGTAGGTCAAGGGGTGGCTCCGGTGGTCTTATTTGCGGCATTAGTTCGCTGCATTTATTCGCTGCATTTATTCGCTGCTTTTGATGCCGAGGGTCCGAATCAATGCGCTCCATCGGGCATATTCGGCGCGGAAGAACGTATCGAATTCGGCCGGCGTGCCCGGCTGCACCAGCAGATTGATGCCCTTTAAGCGCTCCTGGATCGCAGTTTCGGCCAGCACCTCGTTCAGGTCGCGGTTGATCTTCAGCTTGATGTCGTCGGGAAGGCCGGCGGGCGCAAACAGTCCGTACCAGGCCTCCAGGCGCAGGCCGGGCAAGCCGGCTTCGGGGGCATCGGGCACGGCGGGCAGCGCTTCCAGGCGCTGCGGCGACGCCACGGCGTAGGCGTTGAGCTTGCCGCCTTTCACATGGTTGATGACGTTGCCCGACGCGAACTGCACCAGCAGGTCCACCTCGCCACCGATAGCGGCCATCGAGGCCTCGAGCGCGCCCCGGTAAGGCACGTGCATCACGTCCACGCCGGCCTCGCGCTTGAAGATCTCGGTGAACAGCTGCAGCGACGAACCTGAGCCGTTGGACGCGTAGGTGTACTTGCCCGGTTCGGCGCGGAAGCGTTTGATCAGCGTGGCCAGATCGGCATCGTCGATGCCGGGCCGGGTCAGGACCAGGACCGGCAGGCTGCCGATCTTGCCGATACGCGCCAGGCCATTTTCGACATCCAGCTTGGCATTCGGATTCAAGGCGGGCAGCGTGGCCAGTTCGTTGAAGGTCAGCATCAAGGTGTAGCCATCGGGCTTGGCGCGGGCCACGTAGTCGGCGCCGATGAGGGTGCCCGCGCCCGGCTTGTTCTCCACCACGACGGCTTGGCCCCAGCGCTGCGCAAGCCGCGGGCCGATGAGGCGGGCAAGGATGTCGGCGGTGCCGCCGGGCGTGGTCGGCACCACGATGCTGACGGGCCGCTGCGGATAGTCGGCCGCCGCCACAGTTCCGGCCAGCGCCGCGGCGCCGCAGAGGGCGGCCATTCCAATCCGTCGAACCAACGTTCTGAACATGAATTTCCCCTTGTGCTGTTCTTGGCCGCGAAGTCAGGCGGCCGTGCCATCTTGGGCGCTTGCGGGGCGGGGTTCAAACGACTTTATCTATGGCACACTTAACTTTTTGTTAACCGAACCGCCGCGATGACCGCCCTGCCTCCGCTCAATGCGCTGCGCTGTTTCGAGGTCGTCGGCCGCCTGGGCAGCATCACCAGCGCGGCCGAGGAACTCAGCGTGACGCCCGCCGCCGTCAGCCGGCAGATCCGCCTGCTGGAGGAACACCTGGGGCTCCGCCTGTTCCTGCGCCAGCACCGCCGCATCGTGCTGACCACCATGGGCGCGGGGTATCACGCCGATATCGCGCGGCTGTTCGGCGGGCTGCAGCGCGCAACGTCCGAACTGGGCGAGCGCTCGCGCCGGCGCCAGTTCGTCATCAAGGCGCCGCACAGCGTGGCCATGCGCTGGCTGCTTCCGCGCCTTTCCGGATTTCACCGCCAATATCCCGACATCGACGTCAAGCTCCACACCGCCGTGGACCCGCCGGATTTCGAGCGCGAGGAAGTCGACGCCGGCATCTGCATGGGCGACGGGCGCTGGCGGGGCCTCGTCAGCTACAAGCTGATGGTCAATGAGTTGCTTCCCGTCTGCATCCCCGACAAATGCGCCCGGCTGCGCACGCCCGCCGACCTGAAAGGCGAGATCCTGCTGCATACGCTGGCCCGGCCCGACTACTGGGAGATCTGGCTGCGGGCGGCCGGTCTGACAGAGATCGATGTGTCGCGCGGTTTGCGCTACGAGTCGTCCGCGCTGGCGTACGAGGCCGCGTTGGAAGGGTATGGCGTGGCCATCGCGCAAAAGCCGCTGGTGCAGAAGGAACTGGACGAAGGCCGGCTGGTTGCGCCGTTCGGCCTGACCGTGGATCTGGGCGCGCAAAGCTATTACTTCGTGCTGCCACCCGAGGATTACCGCAGGCCGTCGCCCGAACTCACGCAGTTTCGCGTCTGGGCGGCGTCCTGCGCGATCTGACCCCGCAAGGCGTATCGCCCCACTCGCAGCGCGGCGCCAGCTTGGGTGGACAACCTTGCCACCCGCGCGACCCCGTCTCGCCCGCGCAGTAGGCTACAGTGCTGGGTCGCCCTCAAGGCCCGCGGCGTCATCGCCGCGCATCAACGAATCCAGGAGCAGTACCGCAGTGAACGACACTTCCACGCCGGACACCGATATTTCCGACGCGCCCAAGGAACAGGAAGCCAGGCTCTGGCGCGACGACGGCTGGACCGCGCGCGTCATCAAGAACGAAGACGACGACGGCTGGGCCGTCGAAATGACGCTGGACGGACAGGCCGAGCCCGCGCTGATCGGCCCGTGGACCATGGGCCGCGACAAGAAGAACCCCAAGCCGCTCGACGCGCCGGCCTTCCACACCCTGGTCAAGACGGCCAACGAAGTCCTGCGCCGCCACGAGCAGCAATTGCACGCCACGCTGCACAAAAGCGTGAAGATCGACACCGACGAAGGTCGCCTGACCATCAAGCTGGACATCGTGCCCGACGAGGACGAGCCCTATGCCACGCTCAGCGCCTACGACGAATTCGGCGATCAGCTCGCGCAGATCCGCGTGCCGCCGACGTACAAGCTGAACGTGCAGCGGGCGTCGGAATGGGCAGCGGGCGGCTTCGCCAGGCAGAGCTGATATTCCCGGCCTGTGAAGACTCCGCCCGAGCACGCGCCACAGCGTGCTCAGGCGGGCGGCTGCCGGGTAGTGAGCTGCCGCTTGTCGTCACATCGCGGCTTCTCTTAGAATGCGGATGATTCTCATTTTTCACGGTGCCGGGATTCTCCAGCCCCGCGACGCGCTGGAGGCAGAATGTCCGCGACTGAGTTTGCAGTGCCGCAACAGGGCATCGATGTCCTGTACGCGAATCACCATGGCTGGCTGAAAGGATGGCTGCGGCGGCGGCTGGGAAATTCATCCGATGCTGCCGATCTTGCGCACGACACCTTCATGCGCCTCCTGGTCCTCGGCGACACCGTCGAGGTGCGCGAGCCGCGCGCGCTGCTCACTACCGTGGCCCAAGGCGTGGTGTCCAATTTCATGCGGCGCCGCAGGATCGAAGAAGCCTACCTGGCCACCCTGGCCGACCTGCCCGAGCTTGAAACGCCCGGCCCCGAAACGCGCGCCATCCTGCTTGAAACCCTGGTCGAACTGGACCGCCGCCTGGATACGTTAGCCGCTCCCGTGCGCCGGGCGTTCCTGCTGTCTCAGTTGGAAGGCATGAAGCAGGCCGACATCGCCGCCACGCTGAACGTCTCCCTGGCCACCGTGCAGCGCTATATCGCTAAGGCCGCGCACCTTTGCTTCTTCGGCGCCTGAGCATCGGCACGGCCGCAGCCGCCTGTATCAAGAACGCCCCCTTACCCATGCCCAACTCGCCCGCGGACTCGAGCCCGACGGCCTTCCCCCAGCTTGAGGGCCCGCCATTGCCCGCCAGCGTCAGTCTGCGCGCCGTGGACTGGCTGGTCGCCCTGCAGGCGCCCGACGCCAGCGACGCCACGCGCGAGGCCTGCCGGCGCTGGCGCGAGGCAGACCCCGACCACGAGCGCGCCTGGCGGCACATCGAGACCTTTGGCCAGCAGTTGCGCGGATTGAACACGCCGCTCGTACGCGGCGCGCTGACGCGCGAGGGCCGGAACCGTCCCGCGCGGCGCCAGGCCGTCAAGGCGCTGGCGGTGGCGCTGTTTGCCGGCGGCGGCGCCTGGCTGGCGCGCGATAACATGTGGCGCGGCTGGCAGGACTGGCAGTCCGATCACCACACCGCAGCCGGGGAACGCACGAGCATGCTGCTGGCCGACGCCAGCCGCATCGACCTGGACACGGCAAGCGCCATCGATGTCCGGTTTGACGGCTCGCAGCGCCTGGTCCGCCTGCTGCACGGCCAGATCCTGATCGCCACCGCGCCCGACCCGGCATCCCGGGCCGGGCGCCCTGCCCGTCCTTTTCTGGTGGAAACGGCGCAAGGCCGCGTGCGCGCCCTGGGCACGCGCTACAGCGTGCGCCAGTTCCCTGGCCGCAGCCACGTCGCGGTGTTCGAGGGCGCCGTGGAGATCCGCCCCGAACACCAGGCGGATGCGCCGCGCGTCGTTCACGCGGGCGAACAGGCGTCGTTCACCCGCGACGCCGTCGGCGCCACGCGGGTGGCGGACCCGCGCGATGCGTCATGGTCTGTGGGCATGCTGGTCGCGCAGGACATGCCGCTGTCCGACTTCATTGCGGAGCTTGCCCGGTATGTGCCCGGCCGGCTGGCCTGCGACCCCGCTGCCGGTCGCCTGAAGGTCTCGGGCATCTATCCGCTGGACGACACCGACCGGGTGCTGGACATGCTGCGCCGGACGCATCCGATCGAGGTCGACCAGGTGACGCGCTATTGGATCACCGTGCGCCTGCGTGACGCCTAGCGCCGCGCAGGCCGCCTCGACTCGCCGCGCTATTCATCGACCCCAAAAATTTTTCGCGCCAACATGAGGGGTTTCCGTTTCCCAAGTGGCAAACCTAATAGAAGCCACATTTTTTCACCGGAAACCGGACCTATCATGCCCCCCCGTCAGTCTCGGCGCGCCGCGCGCCTCATCGCACGCAATACCCTCGCGCTGGCGGCAAGCCGCGCCCTCTGGCTCACAGCATCGGGCATCGCCCTGTCGGCCGGAACGGATGCCGTACAGGCCCAGGCCAGCGCGAAAAGCTACGCGATCCCCGCCGGATCGCTGGAAAGCGCCCTAACCCGCTACGCCCTCGAAAGCGGTTTGATGTTGTCCTATTCGGCGACCGACATCGCGGGCAAGCGCAGTCCCGGCTTGCAGGGCAGCTTTGACGCGCCCGAGGCGCTGGCCAGGCTGCTGGCCGGCACCGGACTGGCTGCCCGCCCACAGCCGAATGGCGGCTACATCCTGCGTCCGGTGCCCGGCAGTCAGCCGGGCCAGGACGCCGCGCAGACCCTGCCCGCGGTGACGGTGACGGGCGTTGCCGAGGAATCCGCTTTCGGCCCGGTGCAAGGGTTTGTGGCCCGGCGCAGCGCAACCGCCACCAAGACGGACACGGCACTGCATGAAACGCCTCAGTCCGTATCGGTGATTCCGCGCGACCAGGTTGTCGCGCAGGCGGCGGACTCGCTGGACCAGGCACTGGGCTACACCGCCAGCGTCCAGTCGCTGGAAGGCGGGGCGCTCAGGCACATCGGCACGGGCTTCACGATCCGTGGCTTCAACGTGACCGGCGCGGCTCCGTTGTACCTGAACGGCACCAAGTTCCCCATCAACTCGCTCAGCGGCGCCATCGAGCCCTACAACTTCGAACGCATCGAGCTGCTCAAAGGGCCGGCCTCGATCCTGTACGGGCAGGCCGCACCCGGCGGCATCATCAATCTGGTCAGCAAGCGCCCCACGGCGGAGCCGCTGCGCGAGCTCGAATTGCAGACCGGAAGCTGGAACAAGAAGCAAATTGCGATGGACCTGGGCGGTCCGGTCACCGAGGACGGCAATGTCCGCTATCGCCTCACCGGACTGGCGCGCAACAGCGACAGCATGGTCGACTACATCAACAACGACCGCACCTCGCTGGCCGGCGCGCTGGAGTGGCAGATCAGCGATGCCACGCTGATCACGTTCCTGGCCAGCTACAGCCGCACCGATAGCCCCTACGATGTGGGCAAGCCCCTGGAAGGCACCCTGCTGCCCAACCCCAACGGCCGCATTTCGCGCACGCGCTTCGTTGGCGAACCGGACTTCGACCGCTATGTCACAAAGGGCGCCACGCTGGGCTACCTGCTCGAACACAAGCTGAACGACGACTGGAAGGTGCGCCAGAATCTGCTGACCTACAAGCAGCGGGCCGACAATCAGTACGCCGGGGTAGACACGCGCGTGGACGCGTCGGACCCGGCCCTGGCCACCCGCTATGCCCTGACGCGGTACGACACCGACAAGGGGCTGGCCGTGGACAACCAATTGCTGGGCAAGCTGCGCCACGGCAGCTTTGAACACACGCTGCTGTTCGGCATCGACTGGAGCAAGAACGAGTTCTCGCGCGCCCAGAAATCCGGCTCCATCGCGCCGCTGAACCTGTACCACCCCGTCTATGGCGCCCGGCCGGACCTCGGCCCCACCGGTTATGGCGAAGACAGCACGCGCCAACTGGGCTTCTACGCGCAGGACCAGATCAAGTTCAACGAACGCTGGATCGCGCTGCTGGGCGGGCGCTACGACTCCGTGCGTACCGAGTCGACGCCGGGCACGGGCGCACAGAACTCCCACGCCTTCACGCCGCGCGTCGGCCTGATGTATCTGTTCGACAACGGCTTGGCGCCCTACTACAGCTACAGCAAGTCGTTCCAACCCGTGACGGGACTGGACTTCGCCGCCAATCCCTTCAAGCCGACCACGGGCGTGCAGCACGAGATCGGATTGAAGTACGAACCCAAGGGCGTAGATGCGTCGATCACGTTCGCGCTCTACGAAATTACCCAACGCAATGTCCTGACCAGCGACCCCAATCACGTGGGCTTCCTGGTGCAGACAGGCGAAGTCCGCTCGAAAGGCGCGGAAATCGAGGCCCGGGCCAGCCTGAACCGGCAACTGGACCTGGTGGCCGCCCTGGCAACCACGGACGCGCGCGTGGTCAAAAGCAACTTCGGCAACGAAGGAGCGCGGCCCGAATCGGTTCCTCGCAACATGGCATCGCTCTGGATGGACTACCGGTTTTCGTCCGTGCCGGGCCTGAGCGCGGGCGTGGGCGTGCGCTATGTGGGCCGCCAGGAAATCAACGAAATGCCGATACCGTCGTACACCACGTATGACGCCGCGGTGCGCTATCAACTGGACAAGTGGCAGTTCGCGCTGAACGTGAAGAACCTGGCCAACAAGACCTACGTGGCCGCGTGCCCCTACACCTGCTATTACGGCGACGAGCGCAACATCACGCTGACGGCGCGCGTCAACTGGTAGGCCGCGTTCGTGTCGCAAACCGGGATTCGCGCCGCCCCGCTGCCTGCCCGTTCAGGGTTGCGTGGCGATGCCGGTTTCTGATGAAGGATCGACCGCGCGCAGCAGCCGGCCCAGGTGGCCGCTGCTGGAAAAACCCAGTTCGGCGCTGACTCTTGCCGCCGGTTCGCCCATCGCAAGCCGCTGGCGCGCGGCCTGCGCCAGGACCATGCGGCGCAATGAAATCGGAGACTGGCCGTAGGTCTCCATGCAGGCGCGCTGCAGCGTACGGGTGGTGGCGCCGAGCACGCTGGCCGAATCGGCGATCGCCGGCAACGGCTGCCCCGCTTCCAGCCGCTCGCGCAACAGTTCCAGCCATTGCCGCGCCAGCGGTAGCGGCGCCTGCGGCGTAATGATCTGGCCGTGGATCCGGTGCGTCGCATCCAGTTGGGTGATCAATGCCTCCACCAGCATCGGCAACGCCGACGCCGACAATGCCGGCTTCCAGAGGGCATCCAGCATGGCCTGCGCCGCGCCATCCAATTGCAGCACGCCCCCCGCCCGGCAGGCCCGAAGCAATTCCGGAGCCAGATAGAGTTCGCCATGCTGTTGCGAGATGCTCTCGGCGCGCGTGCTGTGCTCGACATGAGACGGCAGCAGCAACGCCTGGCCCCGCACCAGCCGGCAGCGGCGGCGGGCGCCGGCCTCGTCCCGCCAGGCGCTGTCCAGGGCGCCGGCCCGCGGCCAAAGCAGCATGGCGCAGTCGTGCTCATGCCAATGGAAGGCATAGCGCGGCTGCCGGCTGGCCGCCAGGGCGAAACCTGTCTGGGCGATGAGGTCCTGTTTGGAGGAAAGCGGGACGGAACGCGACATGGAGAGTGCGGGCGTGTGGTGCGCTGGGCGTTGCCCGGCAGCGGCAAGATTGGGCGTTGGGCCAGTATCGGCGCGCGGCCGTTTTCATGCAAGCCCGGCGCGGGCGCGTGGTTTCCCTTGTCGCGCTTGGGATCGGCTACTGTCGCGTCGCGGTTCGCCGCCAGCTCGGCCGCTGCCTACGATCTGGGTCATTCAACAAACACACAAGGGGAAATCCATGATTCGCACACTTCCGTCGGCGTTGCTGTCCGCCGCCCTGCTTACCCTGCCGCTGGCCAGCGCCCTGGCTCAACCCGCCTGGCCGGACAAGCCGATCACGCTGATCGTCCCCTTCCCGGCCGGCGGCGGCACGGATCTGGTGGTGCGCACGCTGCAGCCGGCGTTGACGCGCGAATTAAAGCAGACCGTGATCATCCAGAACGCCGGCGGCGCGGGCGGCACCGTGGGTTCGGGCCAGGCCGCGCGCGCCAAGCCGGACGGCTACACCGCGCTGGCCGTCACGACCAGCACCACCGCGCTTGCCGCCCACCTGTACAAGAACCTGCCGTACAAGCCGGCCCAGGATTTCGATTACATCGGCTTCATCGGGACGTCGCCCTATGTGCTGGCAGTGCAGCCGGCCCTGAAGGCGGCCACACTTCCCGAAGTGGTCGGCGCGTTGAAAGCGCGCTCCGTCGGCACGTATGCGTCGGTGGGCGCCGGTACGGTGTCGCACCTGCTGGGCGAGATGTTCAAGAAGGACGAGAAACTGGATCTGACGCACGTTCCCTACCGTGGCGCGGCGCCCGCCTACACGGATCTGATCGGCGGTCAGGTCGACATCATGTTCGATAACCCCGTGGGCCTGGCGCCCTTCGTGCAGAGCGGCAAGCTGATTGCGGTGGCGACCACCAGCGCCACCCCCATCCTGCCCAACGTCCCCACCTTCGCGGCCCAGGGCATGCCGGCCTACACGCAATCGCTCTGGTACGGCCTGGCCTTTCCCAAGGGCACGCCGCCGACCATCGTGGAAAAGATGAACCTTGCCCTGAATACGGTGCTGCGGGACCCGGCCATTGCCGCCGATCTGGCCGCCAAGGGCGTGGACGTCAAACCCGGCACGGCAGAGGCGCTGACCCAAACCGTCTCACAAGACCTCGCCTTCTGGGGCGACCTCATCACCAAGACCGGAGTCCAGTTTGACTGACCTTCACCCCAACCTCGTCCCCGCCCAGCCTCCCGCCGGCCAGGCGGCCCTGCTGCGCGTATTCGTCGATCCGTCCCAGCCCCTGCAAGGCGGAAATCCGGTGCCGTTGGTGCTTGACGCGCGCGGCATGTCGGCGGCCGACATGCAGGCGCTGGCCGCGCATCACGGCCACGAGTCGTCCTTCGTGGTGCCGGCCGACCGCGATGACCACCTGTGCCAACTGCGATTCTTCGTGCCCGGCCACGAAATGGAGATGTGCGGCCACGCGACCGTAGGGACGCTCTGGGCGCTGCGGCAATGGCAACGCTGGAGCACGCCGCGCGCCCGCGTTCAGACCCTGAGCGGCAGCGTGGACATCGAATGGGACGAGGCTGGCAATCGCGCCTGGGTGTCGCAACCAGCCGTCGCCACATCCGCGCTCACGCCCGCGCAATGCCGCGCGATCGCCACCGTGCTGCGTATCGACCCCCACTTGCCGGGCCTGCACATGATCAATGCCAGCACCAGCCGCGTGAAGACGTTGGTGCGATTGCCGGCCGTGGCCGACCTGGATGCCTTGGCGCCGGACTTCGATGCGATGCGGGACATCTGCGAAGCCATTGGCTCAACCGGCCTCTACCCTTATGCGCTGAGCGCGGACGGCGCCAGCGCGCGGCAATTTCCCAAGGCGTCCGGCTACCCCGAGGATGCCGCCACCGGCATCGCCGCCGCGGCCTTGTGGGGTTACCTGAACGAGACGGGCAGCGTGCCGGCGGACGGGGTGTACACGGTCCGCCAAGGCGTGGCCATGGGCTCGCCGTCGGCGATCCAGTTGCGCCGGCGCGCGGACGCCCCCGGCTGTTGGCTGAGCGGCGAGACGCAATGGATACGGTGACCGCTGGCGGCACGTCCGACTCGCGGCTGGCTGCGGCCGGCTGGCGCCTGCCTGCGGCGCCCGTTCCGCGCGGCGCCTATGCGCCCTACCACTTGGCGGCCCTGACCGGCGCAACACTGGTCTGCATCAGCGGCCAAGCCAGCCGGCGGGACGGCACACCGATCGTGGGGATATGCCGGCCTGGCGTCGATCTGGACGCCGCCCGCTCCGCCTGTGCACACGCGGCGCTGAGTGCGCTGAGCGCTCTGCGCGAAGCCTGCGGCGGCAATTTGGACGGCGTGCGCGCCGTGCTGCAATTGCGCGGCTATCTGCGCAGCGAGGCAGAATTTGAAGACCACAGTGCGGTGCTGGACGGTGCATCAGCAGTGCTGGAAGCGGCATTCCCGCATATGCCGCGTCCGGCACGCAGTGCGGTGGGAGTAACCAGCCTGCCCGGCCGCAGTTGGGCGGAAATCGAAATCAGCGCGCTGCTGGACGACCGCGGCTGACCCGCCAAGCCAACCCGCCCGCGCTGTCGGGCGGGCGGCACTGATACGACGATAACGGTACGGCTGCCCCGCCGCTTCGGCGGCCAGACTCAATGCCCCGTCGCGTCACCCTGACGACTGGCTTCGAACAGGAACCACGTGCGCCGCTCGGTCTCGTCGATCCAGTTTTCGATCAGGCTGGAACTGGCGATGTCGCGATGCTCGTCGGTGACGTTGTGGGCTTCGCGCAGCGCGGCCGCCAGGACCTTGTTGTCTTCGCGCAGTTCGGCCAGCATGTCCAGCGGCTGCACGTAGTCGGCGTCGTTGTCGGCAATGCGCTGCGACCGCGAAATATGCCCGATGGACCGCAGCGTGGTGCCGCCAATCTTGCGGATGCGTTCGGCGAGGGGGTCGGTCATGGCGAACAGCTGATCACCCTGCTCGTCCAGCAGCAGGTGGTAGTCCCGGAAGTGGGGACCGCTGATGTGCCAATGAAAATTCTTGGTCTTCAGATACAGCGCAAACACGTCGGCCAGTATCTGGTTCAGCGCGGCGGAGATGTCGCGGGTGGCCTCAGCGGCGAGGTCGGTGGGCGTCGCCAGCGGCGCCTTGCGGCGGTCCTTCAGCGCCTTGGTGGTCTTCTCATTCAGTTTCTTGGCCATGAATCGCAGCTCCTGATTAGAAATCGGAAAACACGTTCGCGGCGCACTTGCAGCCGGCCGCGAGGCACAGCGTAAATCTCCGGCTGCGCTTTGCCAATGGCCGGCACAACGAAGGAGTATGCTACGCCGCTTCGCATCTCCCAGCTTCCCTCACCACCATGCGCGGCAATCCCGACGCCAGGCAAGGCGCCATCGCGTTGCACGGGTTCTATTTCCTGTACTACGGCTTGCAGGGCGTAAGCATCCCGTTTCTGCCGTTGTGGTTCGCGAGCCGGGGACTGGACCCGGCGCTGATCGGGCTGATCGTCGCCACGTCGTTCCTGCCCAAAATCCTGTCGACGCCGATCGTGGCGCACGTGGCGGACCAGACAGGCCGCGCTCACGCGCTGATCGCATCGGCGCTGGCGGCATCGCTGGCGCTTTTCCTGTGCTACCCGTTCAGCCAGAGTTCAGCTTGGCTGCTGGCAATCACGTTGCTGCTGAACGCGGTGTTTCCCGCCGTCCTGCCGCTGATGGACCGGATGGCGATTGCAAGCGGGCGGGGACAAGGCAATTCCTATACGGTGATGCGCGCGTGCGGGTCGCTGGGATTTGCCACGGTGACGGTGGCAGGCGGCTATCTGATCAAGACGTTCGACACGGACTGGGTGATGTGGCTGTCGATCCTGCTGATCGTCGCGTGCCTGGCCTGCGTGCGCCTGCTGCCGCGGGCGGCTCGACCGGCTGCGGTTGACGCCCCCGTCGATCGCGTACGCCTGCCGATGCGCGAGGTCCTGCGCGACCGCCCTTTGTTGATGTGCATCGCGGCCGCGTCGCTGGTGCAGGCGAGCAACGGCTTTCTGTATTCGTACTCCACGCTGCATTGGACCGCGAACGGGTTGTCGACGGCGATGATCTCGCTGCTGTGGGTGGTGGGGGTGACTAGCGAAGTTCTGTTCTTTTTTCTAGCGCCGCGCATTCTGGCTCGCACAGGCGCGCAATGGCTGATTCTGACATCGGCCGTCATGACCGCCATTCGCTGGACGGGACTGTCCGCCACCACGGATCCTGCGATTATCGCGGGCCTGCAATTGCTGCAATGCTTCACCCTGGCGGGCAACAACGCCGCGATCATGTGGTACATCACTCGCCGCGTACCGGCGGCATGCAAAACGTCCGCCATCGCCCTCTACGCCATGCTTTCAGGCGGCGTCTTCATGTTCGCCAGCATCCAGCTGGGCGGCGCTCTGTACCGGGCCTATGCACCTGGCGGGTTCCTGGTCATGGCGATATGCGCTGCCGGAGCAGTGCCGCTGGTGATTTATTCGGAGAAGCTGCGGAAGCGGAGTACGGAGTGACGGCAGTATCTTTTTCGCGCTTTTTATATCTACGCATGTGATTTTTTGGTTTGTGTTTTTGGGGTTTGACGGGTGCGGATTGCTGGCGATGGTCGGCGTTCTTGGGACGCCCGGCGCGGCGTGGGCCTGGGGTGGGCGGGGCTCCGATTGCGGTCCGGAGCCTTCGCTCCGGACTGCCCCGTGCTCAACCTCGTCCGCCTTCGGCTCCCTTCGGTTTCCGCCGGGCGCATCTAAACGCCCCGCCCACCCCAGGCCCACGCCACACCGGGCTCGGATTGCTTGATCTTTGCGGGCGCTGGGGCGAGTTGGGTTCTTTAGGTTCTTGCATACGGCGGGGTGGTCGAGAAGCGTCTTGCGGTGCCCGCCCCCGGACGGCCGCGCGGGCGGCCTTCGTGGGCTTACGCGCTGTCTTACGTCGGGGCGATGACGCTTCGCGTGTGGCGGCTTCTGGGCGAGGTGTCTGACACCCTCGTGAGATGGGCGTCATGCTGAGTTCACCTCCACAGGGTGTCAGACACCGGCAGCAGCAACCACCGGCACATTTGTAAGACTGATTCGGGTGTCTGACACCGGCAGCAGCACCCCCGGCGCATTTGTAAGACTGATTCGGGTGTCTGACACCCGAATCATCAGCGCCATTTGATCTGCTATCCATTAATCGTCAATTGAACTCCAGTGCCCGATGGGCGGCGCGCGTACGGGTCGGCAAGCTGACATTGTCCGTCGCCGCGCGCCGCCCATCACCGCCCCCCCCCCCGTATTGGAG
>NZ_JAKRML010000031.1:0-77408 GCF_022346505.1 Achromobacter sp. ACRQX | reverse complement strand
GTGTTGTGTATATGTGACAGGCGCGGCGGCGGCCTTGGGGCGCGGGGCTACGATTGCGGTCCGGAGCCTTCGCTCCGGACTTCCCCTTCGTCATCGTCGTTGTCGCCTTCGGCGACTGCCTTCCGATTCCCTCGGGCGCATCTACACGCCCCGCGCCCCAAGGCCGCCGCCGCGCCGTGCTCTAGTGGTTCGGGTGCGCGCAGTGCTGGGACGGGGTGTGTGCTTGGCGTTCTGGCAGGCAGCGGTGTGTGAGAGGAAGATCTTGCGGGGCCCGCTCCACGGCGGCCGCGCGGGCGGCCTGGTGGAGCTTACGCGTTGCCTTGCGTCATGCGTTTGGCGCTGCGCGCTTCGCTGGGGGGGCGAGACGTCTTGCCGCTTTTTCTGAGGATGCGTGTGAACGCGCCGCGCGTTGGCGATCTTGGGCGTCGCGCGCGCCACAGCGGTTGAATGTCAGTAGCCGCGCTGAGGGTCGTAGATGTTGGGAAGCGCTTCGCCCCGCTCGTTTGCCGCGATCAACAAGGCGGTGTGACGGGCGCGCTCCTTGCGGTCGGGGATCGCTGCGCAGTGGGGAGTGATCGTGATTCTTGGGTGAGTCCACAGTGGGGAGTCTTCTGGCAGGGGTTCCTGCTCGAAGACATCCAGAATTGCCTGATCCAGATGCCCGCTGTCCAGCGCATCCAGAATGTCCTGCGTGACCATGTGGGTGCCGCGGCCGGCGTTGATGAGGCTGGCGCCTTTGGGTAGTTGCGACAGCGTGTCGCGGTTGAGGATGCCACGAGTGGCGTCAGTGGCGGGGAGCAGGCAGACCAGGAGGTCAGTGTTTGCCAGGAATTGTGTGAACTGTTGCTGCCCTGCGTAAGACGGCAGGCCGGGCAGTGGGGTCGCGCCGCGGGACCAGCCGCTGACGGGAAAGCCTGCGCGGGACAGGAGTTGGGCTGAGGCGATGCCCAGGTGGCCCAAACCCATGATGCCGACGCGTACATCCGCCGCTACGCGCAGAGAGTCGAAGATTTCCCAGTGGCGGCGGGATTGGTTGTCGGTGATGCGTTTGACGTTGCGCGTGATCATCAGGGCGCTGGTGAGCACGTACTCGGCCATCTCGGTCTGCGTGCGCGTGGTGACCATGCGGGCGATGGGCAGGTGGCGCGGCAGGGTGGGGTCGGCGAGGATGTGGTCAACGCCTGCGCCGGCGCTGATGATGAGTTTGAGGTTGGGGAAGGTGGCCAGGCGGCCGGCGTCGGGGGCCCAGACGAGGGCGTAGTCGATGGTGGCGGGATCGGGGTCTTCATGCCAGCCGACGACTTGCAGGTCTGGCGCGAAGGTGCGGAATTGTGTGCGCCACTCTTCTATTGCCTGGGGGCCGCCGGAATTGATGATGAGGCGCATGGTTGTCCTTGCGGGTGATGAGGGCGTGTCGGCCAGGCGCATGTTTCAGGTGCGTGTTTCAAGCGCGGGGTTTAGGCCCGGGCTTCAGCCCCCGGGTTTCATCCCGATACTTCCGGCGTCTTGCCCGGCGCGGCGCGCCTGCGGGTTGTCCACAGGGTGCGCCGCGCGTTGTCGTCAACGTTCGACCGTGCGGTTCCAGCGGGCGTTGAAGGCGGGACGGGCCGCGTTGATCTGGTCCCAGTCCAGGATCTTAGCGTTGGCCATGTAGCCTTGGAAGCGCTTGAGGGACTCGGCGTTGTCGGCGGGGGCCTGGACGTTTTTGTTGGACGGGAAGTGGCCGCCCATTTCCAGGGCCTTGGCCTGGGCCTTGGCAGACAAGAGGTACAGGGCGAGCTTTTGCGCGAGTTCGGGTTCGCTGTTCTTGGCGATGACGCATTCGCCGACCATGAGGATGACGGAGCCTTCCTTGGGTTGGGCGTATTCCACCGGGATGTCGCGCTTCTTCAAGCGGGCGATGGCGGTGGGGGTGAGCGGGAAGATGGCGGCTTCGTCGGACTGGATCATCTCGGCGAGCTTGGCGGAGTTGGGGATGTATTCGAGGACGTTGGGGCCGATGGTGGAGGGCCACTTCTTGAAGCCGGGCTCGTAGTTCTGGTCGTTCCCGCCTTCGATGCGATTGAACATCAGGAAGCCGTGCAGGCCGAAGGTGCTGCCGGATGCGGACTGGAAGACGACCTTGCCTTTGTACTTGGGGTCGGCCAGGTCGAGCCACGAGGTGGGCGGGGTCCAGCCGTTTTTCTGGAAGAGGCGGGTGTTGTAGCCGATGCCGGTCATGCCGATGTCGATGCCGGCGGCCATGCGGTCTTTCATCAGGGCGGTGGGATACAGCTCTTTCAGGACGGGGTCGTCGTTGAGCTGTTCGCACAGGCCCATGGAAATCGCGCGGGCCATGATGCCGTCGTCCAGGAACATGACGTGCATCTGGGGCTTGTCTTTGTAGGCCTGGGCCTTGGCGAGGACGTCGGTGGAGGTGCCGGGCACGACGACGATCTTGACGTTGTTGGCCTTCTCAAAATCGGGGAAGACGTGCTGGGTGAAGGCGCGTTCCATGTCGCCGCCGTTCATGCCGACGTACAACGTTTTCTGCTGCGCGATGGCGCCGGCGGACAGCAATGCCAGCATCGCCGCGCCCAGCAGTCGTTTCCCCTTGCTCAGGCGGTGCGCGCCCTGTTTCTTGTGCATCATGGTGACTCCAGCGTTTGCTCACGAAGACGATCAGGCCGGGCCGCGGCGCCGTGAGCGGCGGGCGCGTACCGTTCAATGCGGAAGGCATCGATAGGGATGGAGGATCGGCCGTGCACGACCAGCTCGGCCAGCACTTCGCCGATGGCGGGGCCGATCTGGAAGCCCGCGCCGGACAGGCCGAAGGCGTGAAAGAGGCCGGGCACGGTGGCGCTGGGGCCGAGCACGGGATTGTGGTCGGGCATGTTGCCTTCGACGCCGGTCCAGAAGCGGATGACCTGGGCGCCGCGCAGCACGGGCAGGAGCTTGACGGCGTTGGCCATGAGCGCGCCGAGGTTGGCGCGGCCGGGGCGTGCGTAGTCGGGGTCGGCGGAGACGCCGCGTCCGCCGCCGATGACGCAGTTGCCGCGCGCGACCTGCCGTGCGTAGATGCCGCCGCCCTGCATGCCGAGGCTGACGTTCATGAACAGCGGCAGGGGCTCGGTCACCATCATCAGGGGGTGGATGGACGTTTCGGGAACCGGCTCGCCGAAGCCTTCGGCAAAGCGGCCAGCCCAGGCGCCTGCGCAGTTCAAGAGGTAGCGCGATCGCACTTCGAGCGTGTCGCCGGCGCGCACGATGAAGCGCGTGCCGTCGTGCGTGGCGGAAGTGACGCGCACGCCTTCGCGCACGTCGGCGCCCAGTGCGGCGGCGGCACGTCCGAAGGCGGGGGACACCAGCCGAGGGTTGGCGTGGCCGTCCTGCGGGCAGAACGAGCCGCCGATCACGCTTTCGCCCAGCCAGCCGAAGCGTTGGGCGAGCACGCGGCGGTCCAGGATTTCAAGGTCCATGCCGAAGCCGCGTGTGTTGTCGCGGTAGGCTTCGAGCAGCGCCAGATCGACGTCGGAGGTGGCCAGCTTGAGGTGGCCGGAACGCACGTATTCGCCGTCGATGCCGATCAGCGCGGGCAGTTGGCCCCACAGTTCGTGCGCGCGCCGCGCGAGCGGCAGCTGTTCGATGCCGCGCCCCTGCCGGCGCACGCCGCCGTAGTTGACCCCGCTGGCTTTAGCGCCGCACAGCGCGGCCTCCAGCAGCACGACGGGCACGCCTAGCCGGCGCAGGAAGAGCGCGGCGCTGCCGCCGACGATGCCACCGCCGATGATCGCGACTTCGGTGTCGATGCGTTCCATCAGGCGGCCTTTTTCGCGGGCCGTTCCAGGCAGACGACGCTGACCGGAATGGGTTTGACCGGCGGCTGGTTGCGCAGCCGTCCTACCGCCTGCGGCGCGCAGCCGACGGCATGGGCCAGGACCTCTGCGCCAGCCACGCCGCACATGCGGCCCTGGCAGCGTCCCATGCCGACGCGGGTCAGCGCCTTCAGGCGATTCATCTCTTGCACGCCGTTGTCGCGCGCGGCCTGGCGGATGGTGCCGGCGGTGACTTCCTCGCAGCGGCAGACGACGGTGTCGTCGGCGATGCTGGCGGCCCAGTCCTCGGGAAACGCAAACGCGCGTTCCAGCGCGTCGCGCACGCGGCTATTTGCCGCGAGTTGCGATTCCAGTATCCGCGCGCGGCGTGCGTCGTGCGGATGTCCTGTGTCTTCAAGCAGCGCCAGCGCGGCGCGTTCGCCGGCGAGTTCCGCTGCATCGGCCCCGGCAATGCCCGCGCCGTCGCCCGCGACGTAAACGCCCGCCACGCTGCTGCGTCCGGCGGCGTCGCGCCGTGGGATCCAGTTGCGGTCGCGTTCGTTGAATTCGAAGTCGCAGCCGACCAGGCTGGCGAGCTGGGTTTCGGAACGCAGCGACAGGCCGAAGCCGACAGCGTCGCAGTCCAGCGTATGCGTCCGTCCGTTCCGGGTGTACGACAGGCCCGTGACCCGATCGCCGCCCTGCACGGCGACGGGGCGTACGCCGCTGCGCAGCGGCACGCCATGCGCGCGCAGCCACGCCATGTAATAGAGACCCTTGGCCAGCAGCGCGGGTGCGCGCAACATGCCGGGTAGCGCCGCGACGCGGTCCGCAAATCGCGACGTGTCCAGCACGGCGGCAACCTGTGCGCCGGCCTTGGCGTATTGGTATGCCACCAGATACAGCAATGGGCCCGTGCCCAGGAACGCCACGCGCGATCCAATGGCGCAGCCCTGGTGCTTCAACGCGACCTGCGATCCGCCCAGCGTGTAGACACCGGGCGTCAGCCAGCCGGGAAACGGCAGCACGCGGTCGGTCGCCCCAGTCGCAAGAATCAGATGCGTGTAGGGCACCGCCGTGCTGACGCCGTCGCGCAGCACGTCCAGCGTCTTGCCCTCCGCGTTCCAGACCAGGCACCCGGGACGGTATTCGACGTTGCCCTGCAATTCCTGCATGGTGCGGTGTACGGCGTCAGCCTTGCGATGTTCAAAGCCATACAGCGCGGATTTGGGACGCGAGAAGCCGGGCGGCGGCTGGCGGTAGATCTGGCCGCCGGGGCGCAGCCCTTCGTCCAGGATCACGGGCCGCAGACCTTGCGCGGCCAGCGTCTGGGCCGCGCGGATACCGGCGGGGCCGGCGCCCACGATCACGGGCATGACGATGCTCATGACGCGTCATCCTCGGGCCAGGCGGCGGCCGTCAGCGTGCCGGGCGCAGAGGTGGCCGCCAGCGTGCCGGGCGCGGCAGCGGGCGCCAGCGCGGCGCTCTGCAGCCGCATGCCGGGCTCGATGTACGTGGAACAGGCGCGCACACGCTCGCCGTTTTCAAGCTGCACCCAGCAGTCCTGGCACGCGCCCATCATGCAGAAGCCGGCGCGCGGACCACCGCCGAATTCCGAGGTGCGCAGGCGTTCGGCCTGCGTCAGCACGGCGGTCAGGACCGTGTCGCCGGCCAGTGCCGTGCACGTCTGTCCGTCGAAGGTGAAGGTCAACGCGGGCCGGCCGGTTTCGGCCAGGCGTTTCAGGATTGCCATGGCGCGCGCGGCTCCTTTGCGGCTGTCGGCAGGGAATTCATTTCTGGCCCACCAGGACGCGGTCCAGGCCATACACGCGATCGAGCAGCAGCATCGTCACGGCCGTCAGCGCGATCACCAGCGCGGACACGGCGGCCATCATCGGGTCGATGGATTCCGTGGCGTACATGTACATGCGCACCGGCAGCGTGATGGTCGAGGGCGCGGTGATGAACACCGACATCGTCAGTTCGTCGAAGCTGTTGATGAACGCCAGCAGCCAGCCGCCGGACACGCCGGGAATGATGAGCGGCAAGGTCACCGTGAAGAACACCGTCGCACGGCTGGCGCCGAGCGACAGCGCCGCGTGTTCGATGGACCGGTCAAAACCCACCAGCGCGCCGATCACCAGGCGCATCACGTAAGGCGTGATGACGACGACGTGGCTGGCCACCAGCCACGGAAAGCTGCCGGCCATACCCATCAGCGCAAAGAAGCGCAAGAGCGCCACGCCCAGCACCAGATGCGGAATCATCAACGGTGACAGGAACAGGCCGTTGAGCACGTCGCGCCCCGGAAAGCGGTAGCGCGTGATGGCGATGGCGGCGGGCACCGCCAGGCACACGGCGATGCTGGCCGACAGGAACGCCAACCACAGGCTGTTCTTGAACGCCTGCATGAAGTTGGGATGGTCGAAGACCGCATAAAACCACCGCAGCGAGAAGCTGGTCGTGGGCACGGTCAGCGTCGAGTCCGGCGTGAACGCCACCAGGCACACGATGACCAGCGGCGCCAGCACGAACGCCACCACCAGGAAATTGAACGCCAGCGCGAAAGGACCGTTCTTCTGCATGTTCGATTCCTTGCGCGGGTCAGCCCAGGCTGCGGCGGTAAGAGCGTTCGACGACGCGGTTGTACGCCATCATGACGATCACGTTCACGATCAGCAGCACGATGGCGATCGCCGCGCCCAGCGGCCAGTTCAGCTCGGTCAGGAACTCGTCGTACACGACGGTGGCCACCATCTTGAGCCGCCGTCCGCCCAGCAGCGCGGGGATGGCAAACGAGCTGGCCGACAGGCCGAACACGATGAGGCTGCCGGACAGGATGCCCGGCATGGCCTGCGGCAGCACGATGCGCGTGAGCGTCTGAAAGCGCGAGGCGTTCAGCGACAGCGCGGCGTGCTCGACCGTGGGGTCCAGCTTCTGCAGCGACGTCCAGACCGGAATCACCATGAAGGGCAGCATGACGTGAACGAGGCCGATGATGACGGCGGTGGGCGTGTACAGCAGCGATCCCAGCCCCAGTGCCGCGGCCGCCTTGCCTAGCGGCCCGCTTGGGCCCAGCAGCATGCTCCAGCCGAACGCGCGCACCACCAGCGAGATCAGCAGCGGCGACAGCACCACCAGCAGGAAGATCGAGCGCCAGGGCTTGCGCATGCGCGACAGGATGTAGGCCTCGGGCGCGCCGATCAGCACGCAGATCAGCGTGGTGACGCCGGCGATCCAGAAGGTGCGCCAGAAGATCTCGATGAAATAGCCGTCTGTCACCACGGCCAGGTAGTGTTCGAACGTGTGGCCGGGCTGAATGCCGGTGGCGTAGTCGAACGGCCGGAACGACAGGGCGAAGGTCAGCGCCAGCGGCGTGAGCACCAGCGTCAGAAACACGAGGGCCAGCGGGATCGATCCCAGGATGGCCAGCATCCCGTCGTTGCGTGGCTTGGGCAGGTTGGCGGCGGCGCCGCGTTGCGTCAGCGTCGCCATGTCAGTCCGCCGCCGCGGCAGCCGGTGCGCGCAACACGCGCAGCACGCCGTCCGCCCAGTCCAGCCCGATCTGTTCGCCGTCGTCATGCGGGCGGCGGCCGTCGTTGGGCGTCAGGATGGTCAGCGCCCCCACGGGCGAATCCAGGTCGTACATCCACTGGCTGCCCAGGAAGTAGCGCGTGTTCACGACACAGGCGAGCTTGCCCTGGCCAGACGGCACGGGCACCAGCTTTTCCGGCCGCAACGACAACTGCACGCTGTCGCCGTGTCGCAGGCCTTCGCCATCGACGACAAGGCTCAGCGCGCCGGTCTGCACTTCAGCCTGCGCGCCGCAGCGCGTCACGCGGCCCGGCAGCAGATTGGTCTTGCCGACAAAGCGCGAGATGAACTCGGTCTGCGGGTGTTCATACATGCGGTAGGGCGCGTCCACCTGCGTGGCCCGGCCGTCCTGCATGACGACGACGCGATCGCTGATGGACAGGGCTTCGGCCTGATCGTGCGTGACCATGACGGTGGTGGTGCCGATCTTGCGCTGGATGCTGCGCAGCTCGAACTGCATGTCCTCGCGCAGCTTGGCGTCCAGGTTGGACAGCGGTTCGTCCAGCAGCAGCACCGGCGGCCGGATCACCAGCGCACGGGCCAGCGCCACGCGTTGCCGCTGGCCGCCCGACAGTTCGCGCGGGAAGCGGTCGGCATGCTTGTCCAGCTTGACCAGCGCCAACGCCTCGCGCACACGGTCCTGCCGTTCGGCGCGTTCAACCTTGCGCATCTTCAGGCCGAAGGCGACGTTGTCGGCCACGGTCAGGTGCGGAAACAGCGCATAGCTCTGGAACACGATGCCTAGGCCGCGCGTGTTGGGCTTGGCGTGCGTGATGTCGCGGCCGTCCAGCGTGATGGTGCCGCAGGTCACGTCGGCAAAGCCGGCAATCATCTGCAGCGTGGTGGTCTTGCCGCAGCCGGAAGGGCCCAGCAGCGAGACGAACTCGCCTTTGTCGACCGACAGGCAGAAGTCCGAGACGACACGCAGATCGCCGTAGTTCTTGGAGACGTTGTCCAGCCGCAGAAATGCCATGTTCCAAACCCCGTGGCCCGTCCGGGCCCTGCGCCGCCGGGTGGAAAAAGTGCCGCCCAGGCTGCCTAAGTGATGGCGCAGTCTAGGAGCCGCCAAAACGGAGGGTCAATTAGGGTTTTCCGAAGAATCGAATTTTTTATTCGTTATTTCCGGTAGACTGAATTTCTTGATAAAAATACGCCAGACTATTTTGATTATCGGAACCCAAGAATGAAGAAATCAGAAACGCCGGACGATTCCGCCGGCCAGGGCGTATTGCAGCGGGCCTTTGCCGTGCTGCGCGTGCTGGCCGACGCCAAAGGGGTCAAGCTGCGCCTGACCGATATCGCCGCCCGCACGGGCCAGGCGCAGGCCACGGTGCACCGGGTGCTGCAAGGCCTGATGCAGGAAGGCGTGGTGGAGCAGCCGGCCCAAAGCAAGGGCTATCAGCTCAGCGTCGCCTTCTTTTCGCTGGCGGCCGCGGCGGGCAACCATCAGTCCAGCCTGCGCACCCTCTACCGGCCCGCCATGCTGCGTCTGTCCGGCATGCTCAACGACACCATTTTTCTGCTGGTGCGCAGCGGTTTTGATGCGGTCTGCGTCGACCGCGTGGACGGCGCCTTTCCGGTGCGCTCGCACACCGGCGACATCGGCGGCCGCGTGCCGCTGGGCATGGGACAAGGCGGCCTGGTGCTGCTGGCCAGCCTGCCGGAAGCCGAGCGCGAAGAGGTCATGCGCTTCAACATTCCGCGCCTGCATCACCTGGGCTTCGTGGACGAGATCTCGATGCGCGTGCGCATCAAGGAATGCCTGGAACTGCGCTACGCGCGCAGCCAGGGGCAGGGCGTGTTCCCCAACATCGCGGGGCTGGCGGTGCCGGTCTACGATCCCAACGGCGTCACGGTGGCGGCGCTGAGCGTGGCGGCGCCCATCGAACGCATCAGCGATGAACGCCTGCCGCTGATCGTGGAAATGCTGCGCCGCGAGGCCGACGCGGTGGGCGCGCAGATCAATCCTTTCGACCCGGCGCTGCGCAGGCCCAGCCAGTTCTTGGGCACGGGCAACGGCGCATAGCCCACGCACGGTGCGCGGCGTCGGCGCATAAAAAAACCCGGACACGTATGGGTCCGGGCTTTTTCAACAAGCATCAGCGATCAGGTCGGATACGTGCCCGGCAGCAGGATGCTGCGGTCGCCCGGCTCGATCGTGCGGCGGCCGCACAGCGCCATCGTCGTGTCCATTTCCTTGTACAGGATCTCCAGCGTGCGGGTGACGCCGGCCTGGCCATACGCGCCCAGCCCGTACAGGAAGGCGCGGCCGATCATCGTGCCGCGCGCGCCCAGCGCCACGGCCTTCAGGATGTCCTGGCCGGAGCGGATGCCGCCGTCCATCCACACCTCGATCTTCGAACCCACGGCATCGGCAATTC
The DNA here is from genome assembly GCF_022346505.1 of Achromobacter sp. ACRQX. NCBI lineage: Bacteria > Pseudomonadati > Pseudomonadota > Betaproteobacteria > Burkholderiales > Alcaligenaceae > Achromobacter > Achromobacter sp. ACRQX. The sequence continues at coordinate 67,639 of NZ_JAKRML010000031.1, read as the reverse complement.
CCGGCAGGGCCGCGATGGACGACATGGCGCCGTCAAGCTGGCGGCCGCCGTGGTTGCTGACGATGAGCGCGTCGGCGCCGCTGTTGGCGGCGAGCTGCGCGTCCTCGACATCCAGAATGCCCTTGATGATGAGCTTGCCGCCCCAGCGCTGCTTGATCCATTCCACGTCGTCCCAGCTCAGGCGGGGATCGAACTGCTCGGCCGTCCACGACGACAGCGACGACAGGTCGCTCACGCCCTTGGCGTGGCCGACGATGTTGCCGAAAGTGCGGCGCTTGGTGCCCAGCATGCCCATGCACCAGCGCGGCTTGGTCGCCAGGTTGATGAGGTTGCGCAGCGTGGGCTTGGGCGGCGTCGACAGGCCGTTCTTGATGTCCTTGTGGCGCTGGCCCAGGATCTGCAGGTCCAGCGTCAGCACCAGCGCCGAGCAGCCGGCGGCCTTGGCGCGGTCGATCAGGTTGCCCACGAACTCGCGGTCGCGCATGACGTAGAGCTGGAACCAGAAGGGCTTGCCGGTGGCCTGCGCCACGTCTTCCAGCGAGCAGATGCTCATCGTGGACAGCGTGAACGGCACGCCGAAATCGGCGGCGGCCTTGGCGGCCAGGATCTCGCCGTCGGCATGCTGCATGCCGGTCAGGCCCGTGGGCGAAATCGCCAGCGGCATGACCACGTCCTGGCCCACCATGGTGGTGCGCAGCGACCGGCCTTCCATGTTGACCGCCACGCGCTGGCGCAGCTTGATCCGATGAAAGTCGCTTTCATTCGCGCGATAGGTGCCTTCGGTCCAGGCGCCGGAATCGGCGTAGTCGTAGAACATGCGCGGCACGCGCTTCTGCGCGACAACGCGCAAATCTTCGATGCAGGTGATCGTAGAAAGGTTAGCGGTCATGGAGTGTCTGTGGAGTGATAGGGGTGCGCCAGCTGCGACTCATTTTCTTGTGCTTTCGGGCCGCCAGCCGTGGGGCAGCCTTGCCGCCGCGCCAGGCTTGATGACCCGCGCGGCGCCGCCCAGTATACGCGCCGAGGCCGGCAAGCGTCGCTTGCCGGCCCCGTTCGCCCCCCTGCGCAAAGGCTCTATGGCCCCTGCACGCCCAGCCCTAGCGCGGCCACACCTTGCTGACCGCGCGTATCGTTGCCCACGCCACCCAGCGCGGGCTGGTCAGCCGCGCGCCCGGCAGCCGGCGCATCACGTCCACCGCCAGCCCGCCGCGCTTGTGCCATTGCTTCTTGCGGGTCTGGCTGTCGGTCCAGCGGCCTTCCAGCCACGGGAATTCCCGGCGGCCCGGCTTGTACACCGGCGGCGTGTTGTAGATCAGGATGTACGCCAGCCGCGGCGTCTGCGACGTGTTCGGTCCCGTGAAGTGCAGCGTGCGCGCATCGTGGACGGTGATGCCGCCCGGATCAAGGGGCTCGGCCACCGCCTGTTCGCGCGGGAAATCGCCGCAGCATTCCAGCGGATGCAGCGTCTTGTCGCCGCCCGGGGAACGGTGCTCCAGCACGTCCCACTTGTTCGACCCCGGCAGGAACTGCATGCAGCCGTTCTCGACGGTGGCCGGCTGCAGCGCCAGCCAGATGCTCAGTTCGTTGTAGACAAAGTCCGGCGACCGGAAAGCTTCGTCCTGGTGCCACGGCGTTTCCGGACCGTGCGGGCCGGGCTTGAGCAACGCGTGCTCGCCATACAGCGCGGCCTGCGGGCCCAGCAGCTGCCGCGCCAGTTCCAGCGTGCGTTCGTGGTACACCGTCTTCAGCAGGCCCGGGGCATAATGTCGCGGATCGTGCAGACTCGGAAACTTCGCGGGCTTGCTCGGGTCGTCGCGGCTGACAAAGTCGTATTGCGCGCCCTCGTTGTAACCCGTCTTATTCGAGAACAAGTCCAGCAGCGTCCTGCGGATGTAGCCGACCTCGTCCTGAGGGCACATGTCCTTCAAGGCCAGGTAACCCTGATCCCTGTAGCGCGCTGTCTCGGCTTCCGACAACAAACTGGTCTCTTCCATAATGGCTTCTCCAAGCTCTGGTAATGGGTATTTCTAAGCTGGCACGTTTTGACATGGGCTCTAACGTATCGCTTCGAAGCCTGCCGGGCCTATAGACCATCCGCTGTAGCCGGTTCCGCCTACGCCAGTCGCGCGTGGCGGCGCATCATCCGAAGGAAAAACCCATGCAAGACCCTAAGGCCGATACCCAGATCGAAACCGTCCACGTCACCGTCAGCGGCACGGTGCAAGGCGTGGGCTACCGGCACGCCACGGTGCGGCGCGCTCACATGCTTGGCGCGAAGGGCTGGGTGCAGAACATGCTGGACGGCACGGTCGAAGCGCTGGTGCAGGGCACGCCCGACCAGGTCGATCACATGCTGGAATGGCTGCGCCGCGGACCGCCGGGCGCGTCGGTGCAGGAAATCATCACGCGCCGGGAGTACACCGATAAGCGTTACATCCGCTTCGAGCAACTTTGAGGACCGCGGGCCCTCGCCGGCACGCTGTAGGCCGGGCGGATGAGGGCCCGGTAGCGTAAAGGCTGACCGGCGCTAGCGCGTGCGCAACCAGCGCGCGCCGACCTGGTTGATGACCAGCCCGGCCAGCACGCATCCGGCGCCCACCCATTGCAGCGGCTGCAGCCGCTCGCCGAACGCCATCGACGCCGCCCACAGCCCCACCACCGGCACCAGCAGCGAGAACGGCGCGACCTTGGCCGCGGGATGGCGCGACAGCAGCTGCGTCCAGAGCGTGTAGGCAACCAGGGTTGCCAGCACCGCCAGATACAGCACCGACAATGCCTCGCCCCAGCCCATGCCGGTGATCATGCCCACGACCGGTTCCCAGCCATCGATCAACACGGCCAGCGCCAGGAAGGGCAGCACCGGGGCGGCGCTGCTCCAGGCAATGAACGCGAAGGGGTCGTAGCCGGGCGCCTTGCGGCTGGCCAGCCGCACGATCATGTTGGACACCGCCCACATGAATGCCGCCCCCAGCGTCAGGACAAAGCCCAGCATCGTCATCTGCCCCGGCCCGTCGCCACGCGCCCCCGCGATGACCGCAAGGCCCATCGCGGCGACGCCCAGTCCGATCCAGTGATGCCGCCGCGCGCGCTCATGCAGCACCGGCGCGGCGAGCAGCAGCGTAAAGAAGGCCTGGGTCTGGATGACAAGCGATGCCATGCCGGCCGGCATGCCGAACTTGAGCGCCGTGAACAGCAGGCCGAACTGGCCCAGCCCCTGAACCAGCCCGTAGGCCGCGACCCAGTGCCACGGCAGCCGCGGCATGCGCACGAAGAGGATGAGCGGGAAGGCCGCCAGCGCGAATCGCAACGCGCCGAGCATCATCGGAGACAAGCCCCGCATGCCGACCTTCATGACGACAAAATTCAGGCCCCAGATGACCACCACCGCGAGGGCGCAGAAATAGTCTTTCCGGGAAAGATGAGTGGGGGTGGACATGGCGGGCATTATCGCATCGCCCACCCCAAAATCGGCTGAATCAGCGCGCGTTCAGCACCGCGGAAAACGCCTTGACGGCCATATCGACATCGTCGTCGCTGATGTGCCGGTGCGTGACACAACGCAGCCGCGTACGGCCCCACGGACGCGTCAGCACGCCTTGCACCTGCAGGGCCGCGACCCATTCGGCATTGGTCATGCCGGTGTCGGCGGTCTCAACCTGCACGATGTTGGTTTGCGGCACGGTCGCGGTCAGCGTGGGCGCCAGCGTGTTGATGCCGTCGCTCAACCGGCGCGCCCGCACGTGGTCCTCGCCCAGCCGCGCGCTCATGTGCTGCACGCCTTCCAGGCCCGCGGCGGCCATGATGCCGGATTGGCGCTGCGTGCCGCCCAGCATGCGGCGAAGCGTCCGCGACTTGGCGATCACGGCCTGGCTGCCCGCCAGCACCGCGCCCACCGGCGCGCTCAAGCCCTTGGACAGGCACAGCGACACCGTATCCGTGTATTGCGTGATGTCCATGGCCGGCACGCCCAGCGCGACCGCAGCGTTGAACAGCCGGGCACCATCCAGGTGCACCGGCACGCCGGCTGCGCGCGCCATGCCGTGCACGGCCTGCATGTGGTCCAGCGGCAGCACTGCGCCGCCCGCGTTGTTGTGCGACGTCTCCATCGCCACCAACGCAGTCTTGAGGCGGTGTCCGCCCGCCATCAGCGCGTCTTCGAGCCGGTTCAGGTCCATCGCGCCTTCGGCGCCGGGCAGGCCTTGGTAGAACAGGCCCGTGAACGTCGCCGCGCCCCGTTCCGACGTGTACATGTGGGCAGTCGCTTCCAGCGCCACCTGTTCGCTGCGCTGCGTTTGCGCCAGCACGGCCAGCAGGTTGGCCATCGTGCAGCTCGGCACGAATAGGCCCGCCTCCTTGCCCAGGCTGGAAGCGACGGTCGCTTCCAGCTCGCGCACGGTGGGATCGCCGTCCAGGCCGTCATCGCCGATCGGCGCGGTGCGCATGCGCTCGTACATGGCCGCGGTCGGGTGCGTGACCGTATCGCTGCGCAGGTCGACGCGGAGTGGGGGAGGTTCGGCGGGGGTCCGCTGGGTCATGGCTTTCAGTGCTGCAAAATTTTGGAAAGAAACTGGCGCGTGCGCGGGGCACGCTCCTCGACATTGCCGAAGAACTGCTCCTTCTGGCAGTCCTCGACAATCTTGCCGCCGTCCATGAAGATCACACGGTCGGCGACGCGGCGCGCAAATCCCATCTCGTGGGTCACCACCATCATGGTCATGCCTTCGCCCGCCAGGTCGGTCATCACGTCCAGCACCTCGTTGACCATCTCGGGGTCCAGCGCCGACGTGGGCTCATCGAACAGCATCACGACGGGGTCCATCGACAGCGCCCGGGCAATCGCCACGCGCTGCTGCTGGCCGCCCGACAGTTCGCCGGGATGCTTGTCCTTGTGCGCCGACAGGCCCACGCGCTCAAGCAGCGCAAGCGCGCGCTGCCGCGCTTCGTCCTTGCCGCGCTTGAGCACCTTGATCTGCCCCAGGCACAGGTTCTCGGTCACGGACAAGTGCGGGAACAGCTCGAAGTGCTGGAACACCATGCCGGCGACTGCGCGCAGCTTGGGCAGGTTGGTGCGCGGATCGCCCACGGACACGCCGTTGACCACGATCTCGCCTTTCTGAAAGGGCTCGAGCGCATTGACGGTCTTGATCAGCGTGGACTTGCCCGAGCCGGACGGGCCGCACACCACCACGACTTCGCCGCGGCGCACGGTGGTGGAGCAGTCGTCCAGCACCTGGAAGTCGCCGTACCATTTGCTGACCTGCCGGATCTCGATCATCAGGGGATTGGAAGAGGATTGCATCGTTGAACCTGTGGATAACGTGATTGCTGCGGCAAGCGGCTCAGCGCAGCACCCGCGTACGCTTTTCAAGCTGCTTGACCAGACGCGATGCCGTGAAGCAAATCACGAAATACACCACCGCCACGAAGAGATAGAGTTCGACCAGCCGGCCGTCGCGCTGGCCGATCTTGGACGCGGCGCCCAGGAAGTCGGTGAGCGACAGCACGTACACCAGCGACGTGTCCTGGAACAGGATGATGACGCGCGTCAGCAGCGCCGGCACCATGTTGCGCAGCGCCTGCGGCAGCACGACGTACCGCATGCCTTGCCAGTGATTCAGGCCCAGCGCCATGCTGGCCGATACCTGGCCGCGCGCGATGGACTGGATGCCGGCGCGCATGATTTCGCAGAAGTACGCGGCCTCGAACAGCGTGAACGTGATCACCGCCGAGTTGAACGCCCCCACGCGCAGCGGCGTGGGCGAGCCCACCACCCACGCGGCGATGTACGGCATCAGAAAGTAGAACCAGAAGATCACCAGCAGCAGCGGGATCGAACGCATGACGTTCACGTAGATGCCCGCCGGCACCGACAGGATCTTGTAGCGCGACAACCGCATCATCGCCAGGATCGTGCCCAACGCCAGGCCCATCACCGCCGCCAGCACGGTCAGCGTCAGCGTGAAGGTCATGCCGGTCTGGAACAGGTACGGCAGCGAGCCCCAGATCACATCGAAATCGAATTTGCCCATGTCAGCGCCCCAATCCCGCAGGCGACTTCGCGGCCGTGCCGATCAGGCCGGGCACCGCGACTCGGCGCTCGAGCGTGCGCATCCCCAGCACGACGATGCCGTTCAGAATCAGGTAGATCACCGTCGCGGCCGAAAACGCCTCGAAGATGTGAAAGCTGAATTCGGCCATGGATCGCGCCTGGCCCGTCAATTCCAACAGGCCGATGGTCAGCGCCACCGACGAATACTTGATCGTACCCATGAATTCCGAGGTCAGCGGCGGCAGCACGATGCGATAGGCCTCGGGCAGGATGATGTAGCGGTAGACCTGGCCCTCGGTCAGTCCCAGCGCGGTGCCCGCCTGAAACTGCCCGCGCGGCAGCGACTGGATGCCGGCGCGCAATTGCTCGGCCACACGCGCCGATCCGTAAAAGCCCAGGCACAGCACCGCGGGCACGAACTGCCCCCACGGCTGCGGCATCTGCTTCATCGCCAGGCCCCAGGCATGCGGCAGCAATTCGGGCAGCACGAAATACCACAGGAACATCTGCACCAGCAGCGGGATGTTGCGGAACAGCTCTACATAGGTCGCGCCGATGGCGTTCATCAGGCGCGACTGCACCGTGCGCATCACGCCCAGCCAGGATCCCAGCAGCAAAGAGAAAACCCAGGCCGTCAATGCCAGCGCGAGCGTCCAGCCCACGCCGATCAGGATCGTTTCCAGGAAGGTGTGCACGCCGTCCGGCGACATCTCCAGGAAGACGCTCCAACTCCAGTTGTAATTCATGCCCTCGCCCTTGATTGCAACGCCGGCCCCGGCCGGCGTCCTTGCTTCATGCGCCGCGGGGACGCGTTGCGCCCCGCGGCATGCGGCTTACTCGTAGGCCTTGGGATCGCCCGAGTCGGTGGGGTTGGCCAGGGCGCGCTTCAGGGCGTCGCTCATGGGGTACTTCAGGTTGATCTGCTTGGGCGGGATCGGCGAGTTGAAATACTTGTCGTACAGCGCCGCAACCTTGCCGGTCTTCATCAGATCCAGCACCGCGTCATCAACCACCTTCTTGAACTTGGGATCGTCCTTGGGCTGCATGATGCCGTAGGGCGCCATTTCCAGGCCCTTCTTGCCGATCACGAAGGCGTCCGGGTTCTTAGACGAGGCCACGGCGCCGTAGGCGATGCCGTCGTCGTTGGCCGAACCCGCGGCGCGGCCCGATTCCACCATCAGGATGGTCTCGGCGGTGTCCTTGGTGGGCGCCATCGAGATTCCCAGGTTGCCCTGCGCATTCAGTTGCGAGATCAGCTTGAACGTCTGGCCGCCAGCCTGCGCCGCGATGGTCTTGCCGCGGAACGAGGACAGGTCATTGGGGTCCACGCCGCCGTCCTTGCGCGCCACCAGCACCACCTGCGCCACGAAGGTCGTGGGCGCGAAGGACACCAGCTTGTGGCGGGCCTCGTTATTGGTGGTGTTGCCGCACTCCAGGTCGATCGTGCCGTTGGCCAGCAGCGGAATGCGCGTGGCCGACGTCGTCGGGTTGTAGCGGACTTCCAGCTTGGGCAGCTTCAGCGCTTCCTGCACGTACTTGGCGACTTCCTGGCATATCTCGACCGTGTAGCCGATCGGCTTCTGGTTGCCGTCCAGATACGCAAACGGCACCGAGGTCTCGGGGTGGCCGATCGTGATGACGCCGGTTTCCCGGATCTTGTCCAGGCGGCTGGGACCTTCGGCATGAGCCGTCGCGGTGGTGCCCAGCAGGGCGGCGGCGACGGAGATCGCGGCAAGTGCTTTCATCTGATTCCCTTGGCGCCGTACGTGCGGCGCGTGTTTATGTTCACGATCGGCGGTTCCAGTCTGGCTGGCGACCGCCGCGTCCCGCGATGAGCCCCGCGGCTGGCAAAAAGTATCAACTAGCAGTATGGTTTTATCCAGTTCCAATCAGGTATTCCTCTATACGGATTTGACATGGCCATTACTCGCATGGGCTTGCGGCACATTGAGGCGTTCCGCGCCGTCATGATGACCGGATCCATGACCGCCGCGGCGCGCCGCGTGCATACCTCGCAGCCGCACGTTAGCCGCTTAATTGCGCAATTGGAAGCCATCACCCAGTTTCCATTGTTCGACCGCAATGGCAGCCGGCTGAGCCCGACCCAGGACGGGTCGCGCTTTTTTCAGGAGGTCGAAAAGACCTTCATCGGCCTCGCCGGCCTGGAGTCGGCGGCGGCCAGCATCCGCTCGTTCAGCGCCAGCCGACTGAGTGTGGCGGCCATGCCACGCCTGGCGGGCGGGCTCCTGGCCCGCATCGTCGCGGCCTTCAAGACCGAGTACCCGGACGTCATGGTGTCCATCCACTCGGGCAACGCCAGCGCGGTCCACAACTGGATCAGTTCGGGGTTCTGCGACACGGGGCTGGCGATGCTGTCCGGCGAGGCGCCCGGCATCCAGGTCGAGCCGGTGCTCACGATGAGCTGCGTGGCGGTGCTGCCGCGCGGACATCGCCTGACCAAACTGAAGAAGCTCAAGCCCGCCGATTTTGCGGGCGAGCCCTTCATCGCATTTCCCAGCGGCACCCCGCTGCGCGAGAAGATCGACGCCGTGTTCAAGTCCGCCAAGGTCGAGCGACATACGGTGGCCGAAGCGGGATTGGGGTCGTCGGTGTGCGCGCTGGTGGGCGCGGGGCTGGGCGTGGCGCTGATCAACCCCCTGGCCGCGCGCGAGGAGTACGAAGCGAACGGCGTGGAAGTCCGTCCGTTCAGCCCGGCGGTGCCGGTCACCGTCGCGCTGCTGTACCCGCCGTATCACACGCGCACGCGCCTGGTCACGGTGTTCTCGCGCTATGCGCATCAGCTGATGCAGGAAGAGATGGGGGATCTGAAAGCGCGGCCGCCGCGGTAGCCGATCGCTGCGGCGATGTGTGTGGAGACGGTGTCTGACACCCTATGAGACACCGCCTCAAACTGGCGACCATCTCCCCAGGGTGTCAGACACCGTTGCGCAAGACTGGAGGTCTTTCCCTGGGTGTCAGACACCGTTGCCGCAATTGCCTAGGCCGGCGTCTCCCGCCCGTCACGGTGCAGCATCACCAGCACACCCGTATCGCCCCGCATGGCCCGCACCGGCTCGCCCTCGTTCCACTGCGAGACAATCGCCGGCGGGCCGTTGTAAACGCCCGCCGCAGTCTGCAAGGATTCCGGCGAACCGATCCAGGCGTACACAGGTTCATGCAGCCAGTCGCCACCCGCGCGCGCCACGCCCACGTAAAGCCCGTCCACGTTGTGAGGGCAGGGCGCCTGGCCCGCTTGCATCACCAGCCAGCCATACGCGCCGTTCCACGCCAACCCGAACGTCAGCACATGCCGGCAAGCAAGCACTTCACGCCCCTCGGCCATGTCATAGACGCCCTCGGCCCACGTCTCGTCGCCGTCGTCATCGCGACCCACGTTCGCCAGGATCCGCGCATAGCGCCCCGCCTGGCCTTCAGGCGCGGGCTCCGGGATGCCAGGCCGTTCCGACGGCAGCCAGCTCACCTCGCCAAGATCGCTGTAAACGATCGGCACCCGCACGGCGCCTTGACCATCCACCACCCCGCGCCGCGCATCTTGCGTCAAGACGCTGATCCGCATCAGACCGCTTTTCCACAGCTCGGCTGAGTCGGCCGCAGTATCCAACGGCGCCAGCGCAGCAAAGCAGGCATCCAGCACCGGCCGCCCCGACGCGTCGATCAGCCCCTGCATCCCTTCGCGCTCGGTGATGAACGCGTGCAGGTCCTCGTCCCAATAAACGTCGTCCCACTCGGGCGTCGCTACCCAATCGCCACGCCGGTCGACCAGGCCCCACGCCTGCGCCTCGAACGCGGGCGCCAAGCCTCCGGGGCAGAACGACCCCGCGTCCTCGAAGCGCGGCGTGATCGCCCAGCCACCCGACTTGTCCACAAAGCCCAACTGATCTCCGACGCGCACCACCACCAGGCCTTGCGCACAGTTCCAGGCCTCGTCCAGCGACGGCGGCAGGATTTCACTGCCATCCGCGGCGATCAGCCCCACCTTGTCGCCAATCTGGACGCTTGCCACGTCTTCTTCAAAATCCCACACCGCGTCAAAGCGCGGCGGCACCAGCACCCGCGCGACGTTCTCCGTAACCTGCAGCAGCCCCGTGCGGCCCTCGCGGCTTATCCACAGCACGCCCACATCGGACGCGCCGCTGCGCCAGATCGCATCCCACTGCGGCGCCATCACCGGCAGCCAGCAATCGCCGTCGTTGTCGCCGTCGTTGTCGTCGTCGGACTCGGCCTCCGGATCGACCGCCCGCAGCCCCCACAACTTGTCCACACGGTAGCGGTACAGCGCGCTGCCAAGCCACGCGTCTTCATCGTCGCCCCCCTCGGCAACGTAGTCTTCGAAGCTGACCGTGCGGGCCGGATCCTGTTCGTGGAAATAGGAATGCGACAGTCCGCCAAAACCAAAGCGCCACGCCCAGCCGGAGGCGTCACCGGCATCTTGCACGTCCAGCAATCGGCACACAGCGGCCAGGTCACCGGCCTGCATGCCTTGCCGCACGGCTAGCCAGCGTTCTTCGCACAGGGTGCGCGTTTGGTGAACATAAGCCGCCGCGCCGTCCGCGTGCAGCCACGACAACTCATTGAGATTTGCGCTTATCCACAAGTCGCCGTCGTCGTCGTGTTCATCGATCAGCTCGCCCAGATACTGCACGGCGGCATCGAACTGCAGCACGGGCAGCGCATCGTCGCGATCCGAGTGCGCCCCCATGAATGCCGCCAGTTCGCCCAGCCGCTGATGGGCAACGCGCGCATCGGCGGCCATGCCCGCACCATTGCCATCGCCATCACCAAGGAGGTCCTGGTCATCGGGCGCCGCACGGGACTCGCCCTCCGCCAGCAGCACCTGCCACAACGTCGGCAGGTTGCCATTCGCGCTGGCGATCTCCGCGGGCGGCGCGCCTTCATCCTCGTCCGAGCACAGATACAGCCAGGCCCGATTTCCCATCTTCACTTCCTTTGATTGCAGAGGCGCCTGGAGCGCTTGATTGATGACATCCGATAGCCGGTCCGGAAAGCCGAAGGCCAGCCCGCATCGGGCTGGCCTTCAATGTGCAATCATTTTCAATCCGCACGGCCTTTCGTCAGGTCTTCCTGACCGAAGTGTATTCGCGAATCCCCCGCGGGCGGATCCGCTGGCGTCCATTCAACCCGCATTGCTGCCACCACTTTGAGACGCCGCCAGCGCAACCGCACTCTCAAAGTTCTTGCCGTTCTCATTGGCAATGGCCTCTGCCAGCTTCATCATCATGGACATCAAGGACGAGTTCAACACGGCCACTTTCACCTGCAGAGCGGCCGTCAACGCAGCCTTCTGCTTTTCATCCATGGTGGCTGACTGAACATCGCGCAACTCTTCCAGCGCTTGCGCAAGCTGCTTTTCCAATTGCGCGATCTGCTCCCTGAGCGACTCTAGCGATTCGCCCCCATTCTTGGCGGGATCCGACTCCTTGCTCTGCTGCGCCGCCGACGCGTCGGCCGACGACGCGTCAGCATTCGTCTGCGACTCCGGCTCCGTGGCGCTGACTTCATTCACTTGAGAAGCGGGAGGGGAGGAGGGAGGTTCGTACCGCGAAACGACTGGCGTCGAACTGGCACTGCCGATTTCTACAATCATGGTGGGGTCTCTGAAAAAGCGGCTCGGAAAACGGTTGGACCGAACGCGCGCGAATGCCGTCCTGCAAACATCGGCACGCAAATCGCACGGGCGATCCCGCGCATCGCGTGCCCGGTGGACGCCTTAAGCCGGCGCCACTTTGCTCCTGGGGTCATCGATGATCTGCCGCGCGACTTCATATCGGATCCCCTGCCGATCCAGAATTCGAACATGCTTGACGACATGCGCCAGCGCCGCAAGAAACGAAGGCGCTTGTTCGTGACGCTCGTAGGCCGCCTCATCCGCCCAGCCCTCCACCAGATGAAACAGATTGGCGTCAGTCAGATCCGCGGCAAAGGCGTAGTAGACGCATCCGGGCATCTTTCGGGCTGCCACCATGTGGGGAATGACGGCGTCAATGAATGACTGCCGGTCTTGCGGATGCACGCGGTAATAGGCCGCAACCACTACCGCTGTCGGCAGGTCTTTGTCATGGTCAGCGGCAGACCGGCCATGGTCGGGGAATTGGGCGCCGTACGCGCCGGGTTGATGAGGAAGGTTCATATCAATCCTGTCGATGGTTCGTTTGATGGTTCACTGACCGGGGTGCTTGGGATTCCACAGCCTGAGGCTGGTGCGGTGTTCATATCCCTTGCCATTCGGGTAGCTGACGAGTTCCATGTCTGAACCCCAAGGCGAGCGAAAGTGAACCCATGTCTCGCCTTCGGTATCGCCCGATGTCATCGTGATGGGTTTACCTAGAACCGTGATGCCTTGGGCCTTCAAATAAGACACCGCGCCCTCGATATCGTCGGTGTAGAACGCGATATGCGAGGCGCCGATATCCTCAGCACGAGGCATCGTATTGCTGCCCCGCGAATTCTTGTATTCGAACAGCTCTATGTTCGAACCTTCCCCGCAACGCAGCATGGCAATCGTGACGCTATCGGCGCGGGGCGCGAAACCCGCAGCATCGGGCGACGCCGTTGGGTCCAGCTGAAATGGCCCGATTCGTGTCACGGGTTCGCATCCGAAAGCACTCTTGAAGAATGCCTCCGCCTGCTTCAGATCGGGCACGTTGATACCCACGTGATCCACACCCGCGACATGGATGCCCGCCGCCTGCGACGCGCCAGCTGCCAGAACGCCAATTGCCATGAAGCAAGAAGCCAGTCGTTTCATGATGCGCATCCCCATTACTGACGATCGAGAAAGACGTGGGCGCTCGCAAGCTTGCCGTCTTTGATGGTGAAGATATCTTCGCCATGCACCTGGTCCGGATGGCTGGGCGGACCATAGTTCCAGACCACGCGGCCGACGCCATGATTCCAAGTGATCGGAGCGGGCGCGAACCGGAATCCCGCATGGGTGCCTTGCAACTGCTCAATCAGGCGGTTCACTTCCGCGTAACCTGCAGCGACGCCGCTTTGATCAGCCACGAAGAAATCTTGCGTGTACACCTGGTCAAACTTCGATTCGCGGGATTGGGAATCGGCGTCGTTCCATATCGAAAAATGGATGTCGATCAAGCGTTGTGCCAGATCGACCGTGTCTTGCATCGCGGGTTTCATGTGTGAAATTTCCTGTGCGTGCGCGTAAGGCGCGCTGCACATCGCAGCCAGCGCCAGTACGCAATGAATCAAGGATTTCATGATTGAGATGTCGCTATCGAAAGCGCAATGCGCTCAGACCTGCGCCATCCCGCCGTCGACGAACAGCTCGATGCCATTGACGAAGCTCGCCGCGTCGGAAGCCAGAAACGCCACGGCCTTGCCGATCTCTTGCGGCTCGCCCAGACGGCCCAGCGGCACCTGCGCGGCCAGATGATCGAACAACCCCTGGCGGGCTTCGTCGGGAACCAGACCGCCCAGGCCGGGCGTGCGGATCGGACCGGGGCTGACGACGTTCACGCGGATGCCGCGCGGCTTCAGATCCAGCGCCCACGAACGCGCGAAGTTGCGCACCGCCGCCTTGCTGGCGCTATACACGCTGAAGTTTTCCGTGCCCTGGATCGATACGGTCGACGCCGTCAGGATCACCGAGGCGCCATCGACCAGCAATGGCAAGGCCTTTTGCACGGTGAACAAGGTGCCGCGCACGTTGGTGCCGAAGATGCGATCGAAGTGCTCTTCCGTGATCGCGCCCAGCGGCATCATGTCGCCGCCGCCCGCGTTGGCGAACAGGATGTCGAGCTTGCCGGCGCTCTTGGCGATCTGGGCGTAGACGTTGTCCAGGTCGCTCAGCACCGACGCGTCGGCGCGGATGCCCGTTGCCGCGACGCCGATGCTGGCCACGGCGGCATCCAGTTCGGCCTGGCGGCGGCCGGTGATGAAGACGCGCGCGCCTTGCGCGGCCAATTCCTGAGCGGTCGCTAGGCCGATACCCGTGGTGCCGCCGGTGACGAGTGCAATCTTGCCGTTGAGTTGCTGATTCATGATGAGCTCCATGTATTCGATGAGGAAGTTGTCAGTCAGCGGGCTGGGGAGGAAGTCTCCTGAAACGCCGTGTTGACTGGGCATGGAGCTACTGTAGGCGTGCGGGGATAATGAATAAACCCTGCAAAATTGAAATAACCATCCATTTTTATGGATAATCAGCACGCCAGCGGTTGTCATGCATGAACTCTTCGATGGGGATTCAAGCGACGCCCGCGGGGCTAAGGGCAGGGCGGTTTTTCACCTGGTCGATGGCGAAAACCGGATCCGCCCGGCAGGAAGGGAATGTCGGCTTGAACTCCCGAGAACCAAAGAAAAAGGGGCTGCATAAGCAGCCCCTTGTACGAACGCCGGATACCCCGGCAAGAATCTAGCTAATCGCGGGATCCAATACGATCAAGCGTCGATGTTGCCCGCCGACAGCGCGTGCGTTTCGATGAAGTTGCGGCGCGGTTCGACGTCGTCGCCCATCAGCGTGGTGAAGACCTCGTCCGCCGCAATGGCGTCCTCGATCTGCACGCGCAACAGGCGGCGCACCTTCGGGTCCATCGTGGTTTCCCACAGCTGTTCGGGGTTCATTTCGCCCAGACCCTTGTAGCGCTGCTTGGAGATGCTGCGGTCGGCTTCGCTGCGCAGCCACTGCATGGCTTCGCGGAAGTCGGACACGGGCTGCTCCTTGCGCTTGTCGCCTTCGCCGCGGGCGGCCATCGAACGCGCGCCGACCTTGCCCAGGAAGCTCTTGGCGGCCTTGGACAGAATGGCGTAATCCGAGCCATTGATGAAGTCGGCGTCGATGATGCTGACGCGCACGTTGCCGTGGTGCATGCGCTGCACGGACAGGCGATGGCGTTCGGTGGCTTCGTCGAATTGCGGAACGACCTCGACGCCATTGCCGTTGATGGGATCGCGCATGGCATCGGCCAGCCGCTTGGCGGAGTCCGCGGTGGACTCGGCCGTGTCCAGGTTGATTTCCACGCCTTCGGCCATGGCCGACAGCGCGCCCACGTCGAACACGCGCGACAGGCGGGCGATGACGCCGTCGGCTGCCACGTATTGGCGGGCCAGGTCGTTCAGTTCTTCGCCGCGGATGATGTTGCCGCCCGAGATGATCTCGGCGTCCTTCAGGGCGAGCGTCAGCATGAACTGCGCTTCTTCCTGGTCATCCTTCAGATAGCGCTCTTCGCGGCCAACCTTGACCTTGTAGAGCGGCGGCTGCGCGATGTACACGTAGCCGCGCTGCACCAGCTCGGGCATCTGACGGTACAGCAGCGTGAGCAGCAGGGTGCGGATGTGTGCGCCGTCGACGTCCGCGTCAGTCATGATGATGAGGCGGTGGTAGCGCAGCTTGTCCACGTTGAAATCGGGACCGATGCTGGTGCCCAGCGCCGTGATCAGCGTGGCGATCTGCTCGCTGGCGATCAGGCGGTCAAAGCGCGCCTTCTCGACGTTCAGCACCTTGCCGCGCAGCGGCAGGATGGCCTGGAACTTGCGGTCGCGGCCCTGTTTGGCCGAGCCGCCTGCGGAGTCACCCTCGACGATGTACAGCTCGCACAGCGCGGGGTCCTTTTCCTGGCAGTCAGCCAGCTTGCCGGGCAGGCCGGCGCCTTCCAGCACGCTCTTGCGGCGCGTCATTTCGCGTGCCTTGCGCGCGGCTTCGCGTGCACGGGCGGCTTCGACGATCTTGTTGCACAGGGCCTTGGCGTCGTTCGGGTGCTCGAGCAGCCAGGTTTCAAGCGTGCGTGCCACGGCTTCTTCAACGGCCGGACGCACTTCGCTGGACACCAGCTTGTCCTTGGTCTGGCTGCTGAACTTGGGCTCGGGCACCTTCACGGACAGCACGCAGGCCAGGCCTTCGCGCATGTCGTCGCCGGACGTCTCGACCTTGGCCTTCTTGGCCAGTTCGTTGTCGGTGATGTACTTGTTGATGATGCGCGTCATCGCGGCGCGCAGGCCGGTCAGGTGCGAACCGCCGTCGCGCTGCGGGATGTTGTTGGTGAAGCACAGCACGCTTTCGCTGTAGCTGTCGTTCCACTGCATCGCCACTTCCACCCCGACCGGCACGCCGCCGGCCGACGATTCCGTGGTGACCGAAAACACGTTCGGGTGCAGCACGGTCTTGGCGCGGTTGATGTATTCAACAAAGCCCTTCACGCCGCCCGAGAACGCGAAGTTCTCTTCCTTGCCCTGGCGCTGGTCGATCAGGCGGATCTTGACGCCGTTGTTCAGGAACGAGAGCTCGCGCAGGCGCTTGGAGAGGATCTCGTAGTGGTATTCGATGTTGTTGAAGATGATCGGGTCGGCCAGGAAGCGCACTTCGGTGCCGCGCTTGTCGGTCGTGCCGGTCACGGCCAGGGGCGCAACGCGCTCGCCCTGGCGGAATTCCATCTGGTGCACCTGGCCGTTGCGGCGGATGGTGAGACGCAGCCATTCGGACAGCGCGTTCACGCAAGACACGCCCACGCCGTGCAGGCCGCCGGACACCTTGTACGAGTTCTGGTCGAACTTGCCGCCGGCGTGCAGTTCGGTCATGACGATTTCCGCCGCGCTGCGGTGGAATTCGTCGTCCTTGTGGATGTCGGTCGGGATGCCGCGGCCGTTGTCCGTGACGGAGATGGAGTTGTCGGTGTGGATCGTGACGACGATGTCGTCGCAATAGCCGGCCAGGGCTTCGTCGATGGCGTTATCGACGACCTCAAACACCATGTGGTGCAGGCCGGTGCCGTCGGACGTGTCGCCGATGTACATGCCGGGGCGCTTGCGCACGGCCTCCAGCCCCTTGAGCATCTTGATCGAGTCAGCGCCGTAGCCGCTGGTCTCGGGAGTGGTGTTCTGCTGATCTGACATGTCTGTATCGATAACGCTTTAAAGAACGGCCTGGCGGCCGGACCGCCCGCGGACCATCGGTCCGCAAGCGGCACAAACCCACGGGGGAATGCGGATCAGATCCGCATGGGCATGACGACGTACTTGAACTGGTCGTCTTCGGGCAGGGTGATGAGCGCCGACGCATTGGCATCGGGCATGACCGACCACTGGATGTTGTCGACCTTCACGTTGGACAGCACGTCGAGCAGATAGCCCACGTTAAAGCCCACGTCCAGCGCTTCATGGCTGTAGTCGATGTCGATTTCTTCCTGGGCCTCTTCCTGCTCGGCGTTCGAGGACGAGATCTTCATCTGGTTCTGCGCCAGTTGCAGGCGCACGCCCTTGAACTTGTCCGTGGTCAGGATGGCGGCGCGCTGCAGGCTGCCCTGGAGCGCTTCGCGGCCGACCAGGAAGTGGCGCGAGTAGTTCGTGGGAATCACGCGCGTGAAATCGGGGAACTTGCCTTCGACCAGCTTGGAGACCAGCTCGACGTCGCCAAAGCGGAAACGGATCTGGCCCGGCGCCACGTCGATGGAGACGGTCTCGTCGGAGTCTTCCAGCAGGCGCTGCATTTCCAGCACGGTCTTGCGCGGCACGATGACTTCGTGGCGCTCGGCGATGCCGTCGGCTTCGGTCGAGCAGTGCGCCAGGCGGTGGCCGTCGGTGGCAACCGCGCGCACACGGCCCGGTTCAAACACCAGCAGCATGCCGTTCAGGTAGTAGCGGATGTCCTGCTGGGCCATGGCGAAATGCACCATGTTGAACAGGTGGCGCAGGGTGCGCTGCGGCATGGTCAGCGACACGTCCCACTGCTCGGGCTGGGCCACGGTGGGGAACTCGCTGGCGGCCAGCGTCTGCAGCGCAAAGCGGCTCTTGGCAGATTGCACCGACAGCTTGTTGCTGGCCAGGGCCAGACGCACGTCGCCGGTATCGGGCAGGGCTTTCAGGATGTCCAGCAGCTTGCGCGCGGCCACCGTGGTGGACTCGTTGTCCTGGCCGACACCAAAGTCGGCGTGCGTCGTGATCTGCACTTCCAGGTCGGTCGCAATGAAGGCAACCTTGTTGCCTTCCTTGCGCATCAGGATGTTCGCAAGAATGGGCAGGGTATGGCGTCTTTCGACGATGCCCGCCACAGTCGACAGCGGTTTCAGCAATGCATCGCGTGTGGTTTGTACGAGTTGCATGTTCATCCTTTTAGAGTTTGTTCCAACACGTGCAGGGTATGGTTGAGCTCCGCTTGCTTGGCGCGGGCATCGGAAATCTTGCGAACGGCGTGCAGCACCGTGGTGTGATCACGGCCGCCGAATAAATCGCCGATTTCCGGCAGGCTTTTCTGGGTCAGCTCCTTGGCCAGGTACATCGCAACCTGGCGCGGCAACGCGATATTGGCCGGCCGGCGTTTCGAGTACATGTCGGCGACCTTGATCTTGTAGAAGTCCGCCACCGTCTTCTGGATGTTTTCCACGGTGATCTGGCCGTTGGACACCGACAGCAGGTCCTTGAGCGCTTCCTTGCAGACATCCACCGTCAGCACGTCGCGGCCGTGGAAGCGCGCGTAGGCCAGGACCTTGCGCAGCGCGCCTTCCAGTTCGCGCACGTTGCTGCGCAGGTGCTTGGCGATGAAGAAGGCCACTTCCTCGGGCATGGGCACGCCTTCGGACTCGGCCTTGCGCAGCAGGATCGCCACGCGCATTTCAAGTTCCGGCGGCTCGATGGCGACCGTGAGGCCCGAGTCAAAACGCGAGATCAGGCGGCTGTCGATGCCCGACAGTTCCTTGGGGTACGTATCGCTGGTGATGATGATCTGCTTGCGCTGCGCGACCATCGCCTCGAACGCGTAGAAGAATTCTTCCTGCGTGCGGTTCTTGCCGGAGAAGAACTGGATGTCGTCGATCAGCAGAAGATCGAGCGAATGGTAGTAACGCTTGAAATCGTCGAACGCCTTGCGCTGGTACGCCTTGACCACGTCGGACACGTATTGGTCGGCATGCACATAGCGCACGCGCACCCCGGTGCCCGCCGCCACCATGGCGTTGCCGATGGCGTGGATCAGGTGGGTCTTGCCCAGGCCGACGCCGCCATACAGGAACAACGGGTTGTACGAGGTGCCGGGATTTTCCGCGACCTGCAACGCCGCCGCGCGCGCGAGCTGGTTGGCCTTACCGGTCACGAAGTTCTCAAACGTGAGGTCGGTGTTCAGGCGCGATCGCTCGTACACGATGTTGGCGGCGTCCGCGTTCACGGCCTGCGCAGCGGCGGTCGTGGCCGGCGGGGGCGGGGCGGTCGTCACGGTGACCGTCACGGGCGGCGCGGCGCCGGAAGGGGGCGCAGCGGACGGGTGCGGTTGCTGGACTGGCTGCTGCGCACGCACGGGCGCGACCGGCATTCGCGGCGCGGTCCCTTGCGAAGGCAGCTCGAACAGCACCTGCACCGGTCGCTTGAACCACTCCGCGGCCAACGCTTCGATCTGGTGGGAAAAGTTTTTGCGCACCCAATCCAGCTTGAAGCGGTTGGGCGCGGCAACGCGCAGCACCGCCTGCGTTTCGTCGTACGCAAGCGGGACCAGCGGTCGTATCCACGCGCTGATTTGTTGGGGGGGGAGTTCCTGCTCAAGACGACTGACGCAGGTCTGCCAGAATTCTTTCATGTCGCTCTTATTCAAACCTCGATTCTACCTTGCCCGGGCGGGGGTTATCCACAGGGAGGGGCATAAGCGTCTATATGGCGCCCCCTTAACTGTTTGACAAGACAGGGAAAACTTGCTGAAATGGTGGGCTTTTCCGAATTCTGTCTGTCAGAAGGTTTCGCAGAAAGCTTGGCCGGACACGCTCCCGCAAGGGCAAATTGCCAAAAGCGCAATTGCCCCTACAAGAGCAATTTGTCCGGTTTTTAGCTTTGCTGAATAGGTCGCCCGAGATGAAATTCTCGGTACAGAGCCCCGTCTAAGAGTTGTTTTTTGCACTGGATGCAAAACCCATGCAAAACCCGTTGCAAAAACGCTCTCTGGATACCCGCTTCTGCTTAGCGCGACGTGGAACCCTCCGGGCAGGTCCCTTCTGACTTTGTTCTTTTTGTGGATCGTCCATGAAACGCACCTACCAACCTTCCGTTACCCGTCGCAAGCGCACCCATGGCTTTCGCGTGCGCATGAAAACCCGCGCTGGCCGCGCCATCCTGAGCGCCCGCCGCGCCAAGGGCCGCAAGCGTCTGGCCGTCTAAGTCCAGTTTTCCGGGTTTCCGGAAACTGACTTTCGCACGGACCGACCATATTGCAAGACCTCTCGCAATCCTGTTCCGGTTCCGCGCAACCGCCTGATCCGCAGTCCATGCCGCGCTCCACGCTTCCCCCGGAGGCGCGGCTGCATCGCCCCTCCGAGTTTGCCGCCGCCCTTAAAGGCCGGCGTCTTGCCCGAGGGGCATTCTTCATTGTGAGCGCCGCTCCCAATGATCTGCCTCCCGGCCAGGACGCCTGTGCTCGTTTGGGGCTCATCATCGCCAAGCGGTTTGCCGCCCACGCCTCCACGCGCAACGCCTTGAAGCGGGTCATCCGCGAAGCGTTCCGCCATCGGCGCCTGGCGCTGCCGGCAAAAGATTACGTCGTGCGCCTGCATAGCAAGGTTGCGCCCGCCACGCTCACTGCGCTGAAACGCGCCGCCCGAGCCGAAGTGGACGCTCACTTTGATCGGATCGCACGATGATCAAGGCACTACTCATTGCCCCGATCCGGTTCTACAGGTTCTTCCTGAGTCCCTGGATCGGCCGGCAGTGCCGTTTTACTCCGACCTGCTCGGCGTACGCGATCGAAGCGATCGAGCGCCACGGTGCATGGCGCGGCTTCTGGCTGGGCGTCCGGCGCATCGGCCGTTGCCATCCCTGGTCGCCCGGGGGCCTGGATCCGGTTCCGCCGGCCAAGGGAACCAACGACGCCCGTTGCTGCTCCCACAGCCACCGCATCGAGCACGATTGACGCTAAACTGGCGGGCTTTGCTGGCCCGTATTCACTTCAGTAGGCACCATGGATATCCGACGAACCGTCCTCTGGATGATTTTTTCCTTTTCGCTGTTGCTCCTTTGGAACAACTGGCAAATCCATAACGGCAAGCCGTCGCTGTTCGGGGCCCCGCCCGCGGCCAGCACGAGCGAAACGCCGGCTGCAGCCAACAACGCCACGCCGTCGGTGCCCAGCGCGCCGGCAGCCACCGCTGCCCCGGCTTCCACGGTGCCAGGCGCCGCCACGCCCGTTCCCACGCGCTCCGAAGAAGTCGTCATCACCACCGACGTGCTGCGCCTGACCTTCGACACGATGGGCGCCCAGCTGGTGCGCGCCGAACTGCTGAAGTACCCGGCCACCGGCCAGCCCGACAAGCCCACGGTTCTGCTGGACCGCTCGGCGGGCCTGAACTACGTGGTGCAGACCGGCGTGGTCGGCGCCCCCAGCGGCCAAAGCTTCCCCACGCATCAGACGCCTTTCCGCCTGGTCTCCCAGGAACGCGAACTGACCGGCGACAACCTGGTCGTCACGTTCGAAGGCGAATCCGGCGGCGTGAAGGTCACCAAGACGTTCACCCTGCACCGTGGCCGCTACGACATCGACGTGCGCCATGACCTGGCCAACGTCGGCACCGCCCCCGTCACGCCCTCGCTGTACCTGCAGATCGAGCGCGACGGCAACGACCCGGCCGACACGTCCAGCTTCTATCACACGTTCACGGGCTTTGCCGTCTACTCGGACCAGGACAAGTTCCAGAAGAGCACGTTCAGCGACATCCAGAAGAAGAAGGCCAGCTACATCAAGCAGGCGGACAACGGCTGGATCGCCGTCGTCCAGCACTACTTCGCCACGGCCTGGGTGCCCCCGCAAGGCAAGCCGCGCACCAACGAACTGCTTGAAGTCCAGCCGAACCTGTACGCCGGCCGCAGCATCGAAGCCGTTGGCGACATCGCCCCCGGCGCCGCCGCCCGCGTCGATTCGCACCTGTGGGTCGGTCCGCAAGACCAGAAGGCCATGGCCGCGCTGGCGCCGGGCCTGGAATTGGTGGTCGACTACGGCTGGCTGACCATCATCGCCAAGCCGCTGTTCACCCTGATGACCTGGCTGCATTCCATCCTGGGCAACTGGGGCTGGACGATCGTGGCGCTGACCGTGCTGATCAAGGCCGTGTTCTACCCCCTGGCCGCCGCCAGCTACCGCTCCATGGCCCGCATGAAGCAGGTGGCTCCGCGCCTGCAGGCCCTGAAGGAAAAGTACGGCGACGACAAGCAGAAGCTCAATGCGGCCATGATGGAGATGTACCGCACCGAGAAGATCAACCCGCTGGGCGGCTGCCTGCCGATGCTGGTTCAGATTCCGGTGTTCATCTCGCTGTACTGGGTGCTCCTGGCCAGCGTGGAAATGCGCGGCGCGCCGTGGATCCTGTGGGTGCACGACCTGTCGGTCCGCGATCCGTTCTTCATTCTGCCCGCCATCATGATGGCCACCATGTTCCTGCAGATCAAACTGAACCCGACGCCCCCGGATCCCATCCAGGCCAAGGTCATGATGATCATGCCGCTGGTGTTCGGCGGGATGATGTTCTTCTTCCCGGCCGGCCTGGTGCTGTACTGGTGCGTCAACAACATCCTGTCGATCGCGCAGCAGTGGTCCATTACCCGCGCCATCCAGAAAAAGTCGGAAGCGGCAGCCAATCGCTGATCGCCTTCCCGACACAAGAAACCGGCCTTTCGAGGCCGGTTTTTTTACGCCCGTTGCCAATGAAACGCGGAAGGCACACTCAGCATTTTCTATGCCCATGAGGCATATACATAGGTATTACTTATCGACAAAGCAGGATCAATCAACTTCACACAGTCAACCATGACACCTATGATGGCTCTGAATTTGCCCTCCGGCGTCCCGCCCGCCGGAGTTTTTGCTGCAACGCGCGCGGCCCGCCAAGCGGATCCGCGTCATCCAGAAATGATCTAGGGAGTGTGCCATGACCGACAAGAAGCCTCTGACTACCGCCTCGGGCGCCCCAGTACCGGACAACAACAACACCCTGACCGCCGGCCCCCGCGGCCCGGCCCTGCTGGAAGATTTCTGGCTGATTGAAAAACTTGCCCACTTCGACCGCGAACGCATTCCCGAGCGCGTCGTCCACGCCAAGGGCTCCGGCGCCTATGGCAAGTTCACCGTCACCCACGACATCACCCGCTACACCCGCGCCAACATCTTTTCCAAAGTCGGCAAAGAGACGCCGCTCTTCCTGCGCTTTTCGACCGTCGCCGGCGAACGCGGCGCGGCTGACGCCGAACGCGACGTGCGCGGCTTTGCCATCAAGTTCTACACCGACGAAGGCAACTGGGATCTGGTCGGCAACAACACGCCCGTCTTCTTCATCCGCGACCCGCTGAAGTTCCCCGACTTTATCCACACCCAGAAGCGCGATCCCAAGACCAACCTGCGCAACGCCACCGCGGCGTGGGATTTCTGGTCGCTCAACCCCGAATCGCTGCACCAGGTCACCACGCTGATGAGCGATCGCGGCATCCCCGCCAACCTGCGCCAGCAGCACGGCTTTGGCTCGCACACGTTCAGCTTCATCAACGCCAACAACGAACGCTTCTATGTGAAGTTCCACTTCAAGTCGCAGCAGGGCATCGCCTGTCTGACCGATGAAGAGGCCGCGCAGGTCGTCGCCCACGACCGCGAAAGCTCGCAGCGCGACCTGTTCCAGAACATCGAGGAGGGCAACTTCCCGAAGTGGACGTTGAAGGTGCAGATCATGCCCGAGGCCGAAGCGGCGACGTATCACATCAACCCGTTCGACCTGACCAAGGTCTGGCCGCATGGCGACTACCCCTTGATCGAAGTCGGCGTGCTGGAGCTGAACCGCAACCCCGAGAACTACTTCGCCGAGGTCGAGCAGGCCGCCTTCACGCCGGCCAACGTGGTCCCGGGCATCGGCTTCTCGCCGGACAAGATGCTGCAGGGCCGCCTGTTCTCGTATGGCGACACGCACCGCTATCGCCTGGGCATCAACCATCACCAGATCCCGGTGAATGCGCCCAAGTGCCCGTTCCACAGCTTCCATCGCGACGGGGCCGGCCGGGTGGACGGCAATGCCGGCGCCACGATCAACTACGAGCCCAACAGCGCGGGCGAGTGGAAGGAAACGCCCTCGGCGGCCGAACCGCCGCTGGCGCTGGACGGCCAGGCCGCGGCCCGCTGGAACCATCGCGTCGATGACGACTATTACTCGCAACCGGGCGCCTTGTTCCGCCTGATGACGCCGGCGCAGCAGGAATTGCTGTTCGGCAACATCGGCCGCCACATGGCCAGCGTGCCGGAAGTCATCCAGCGCCGCCAGCTGGATCACTTCCGGAAGGCCGATCCGGCCTATGCCGAAGGCGTCGCCAAGGCGTTGGGGCTGAAGCTGTAAGCGCTACGCACCATCCATGAGAAGGGGGGCGGCATCATGGCCGCCCCCCTTTTTCATTCTGATCGCACGATCGCTGCAACAATCGCCGCAACAATCACCGGAATCATCCCGCGCCATCCGCCGCAAACCGCACGCCAATCACCGCTGCATCCCCCACCGCCGCACCGTCAGACGCTCCAGCGTATCGAACGCCAGGTTTTCCACAAGCAGACCGATGATGACCACCGCGGCCAAGCCCGCGAACACCCGGTCTGTGTATAACTCATTGCGGTTCTGAAAGATGTACCAGCCCAGCCCGCCCTTGCCGCTGGACGCGCCAAACACCAGTTCGGCGGCAATCAGCGTGCGCCACACAAACGCCCAGCCGATCTTCAATCCGGCCAGGATGGCGGGCAGGGCAGCCGGCACCAGAATCTGCAGGACGTACCGCAACCCGGTCAGCCCGTAATTGCGCCCCGCCATCCGCAAGGTGTCAGACACCCCCAGAAAGCCCGCATACATGTTCAGCGCCAGCGCCCACAGTACGGAGTGGATCAGCACGAACACCAGGCTGCCTTCGCCCAGTCCGAACCACAGCAGCGCCAGCGGCAGCAGGGCTATCGCCGGCAGCGGGTTGAACATCGCCGTCAGGGTGGACAGCAGATCACGGCCGAACCGCGTGGACACCGCCAGCGTCGTCAGCACAAAGGCAAGCACGACACCCGCCAGGTAGCCCTGCACCAGCACGCGCATCGACTGTCCGGCGCGCGCCAGCAGCTCGCCGCTGGTCACGCCGTCGACAAAGGCCTGCGCGGTCTGCCATGCGCCGGGCAACAGCAGATCATTGTCGGTATAACGCGCCGCCAGCTCCCACACCGCCGCCAACAGGACAAGGATCACGCCCTTGCGCAGGGCGGCGTGCTGCCACAGCCGCTCGTGCCACGGCAGCGGCGCTTCGGCGGCCTGCGGGGGCAGGGGTGGCAGGTCGTATTCCACCTCGGGGCGAATGAACGCCGATCCGGCATGGCTGATGCTCATGCGCGCTCCTTTCAGGCCGCTTCGCGCTCGGCCTGAGCCAGCGGGGTGGTTTCGAACAACAGGTCGTGAATGCGGCGCGACGCCGCCTGAAACGCCGCCGAGCCTTGGCTGTGCAGATCAAAGCCGTGCGCATTCAGTTCGGCGCGCACGCGGCCCGGATGCGGGGACAGCAACAGGATGCGGCTGCCCAGCACCAACGCCTCTTCGATCGAGTGCGTGACGAACAGCAGCGTGAACCGCACGTCGTCCCACAGCGCCATCAGTTCTTCCTGCATGCGCCGCCGCGTCAGCGCATCCAGCGCCGCGAACGGCTCGTCCATCAGCAACACGCGCGGCTGCATGGCCAGCGCCCGCGCAATGGCCACGCGCTGCTTCATGCCGCCCGACAGCGTATGCGGATAGGCATCGGCAAAGGCCGCCAGCCCCACCTTGTCCAGGTAATGCATCGCCCGTTCATCGGCCTCGCGCCGGTTGAGCTTGCGCGAGGCCAGCAGCGGAAACGCCACGTTCTGGCGCAGCGTCTTCCAGGGCGGCAACTGGTCGAATTCCTGGAACACCACGATGCGGTCCGGGCCAGGCCCTTGCACGGTCTTGCCGTCGATCGCGATCCGTCCCTCAGTGGGTTCGATGAAGCCCGCAACCGCCTTGAGCAGCGTCGATTTCCCGCAGCCGGACGGCCCGAGCAGAATGAAACGCTCGGCGCCGTGCACGTCAAAACTGACCTGATGCGTCGCGCGCACACGCCGTTCGCGCGTCTTATATTCGATCGACACCTTATCCACAGCCAGCAAAGGCGTGGGCCGTTGAACGTTATCCACAGGGGCGGCGGGGCTCACAGCCATGTCAGCTGCCCTGCGCCGTGACGGGATCGTCGAAGAAATAGTCGCGCCAGCTTGCCGGTTCGTTCTTGATCGCGCCGACCTTGTGCATGAACTGCGCCAGCGCGAACGTGTTCTGCGGCTGCAGCTTGAACTGCACGTCGGGATTCTTGATGACCTTGATGAGGAAGTCGCGATCCTGCTTGGCGCCGGTGACGCGCAGATAGATGTCCGCGGCCTTCTCCGGATTGGCGGCGGCAAAACTGGCGGCTTCCTTCAGCGCTTCCTGGAAGGCCTTGTAGGTCTTGGGATTGTCGCGGCGGAATTTCTCGGTGGCGAACAGCACCGTCGACGAACTGGGACCGCCCAGCACGTCATACGAATTGAGCACGATCCGCGCCTTGGGGTTCTCGGCCAGCTCCTGCTCCTGGAAAGGGGGGTTGCCGAAGTGGCCGGTGATTTCCGTGCCGCCGGCAATGATGGCCGCCGCGGCGTCCGGGTGCGGCAGCGCCACCGAGATCTTGTCCAGCTTGTTGTACTGCGCGTCGCCCCACAGCTTGGCCGACGCCAGCTGCAGCACGCGCGATTGCACCGACACGCCCACGGCGGGCACGGCGATGCGGTCCTTGTCCGTGAAGTCGGCGATCGTCTTCACGTTCGGGTTGTTGGTGACCAGGTAGTACGGAAAGTTGCCCAGCGACGCCACGCCCTTCACGTTCTGCTTGCCGTGCGTGCGATCCCAGATCGTCAAGAGCGGTCCCACGCCCGCCCCCGCGATATCCACAGCCCCCGACAGCAGCGCGTCATTCACCGCCGAGCCCCCGGACAGCTTGGCCCACTCGACCGAGATATCCACACCTTCGGCCTTGCCGTGCTTTTCGATGAGCTGCTGGTCTCGCGCCACGTTCAGCAGCAGATAGACGATGCCGTACTGTTCGGCAATGCGGATGCGCCCTTCGGCCATGACCGGCGTCGGCGAAGCCAGCGCCAGCACGGCAAGTATCAGCGCGAGGCCCGCGCCCGTGGCGGTCTGGACCAATCGATCCCGTAGCGTGGAGGTCAAACGCATGGCGTTCCTTGTGGATAAGTGGTTTGAGGCCGACATGCGCGCGTCAGAACGGCACATCGCCTTCGATCGTGGTGCGGTAGAGCTTGCGGCGCAGGTGATCCGGCGTGCCGCCCGCCAGGTGGATCAGCGAGCGGTTGTCCCAGAACACCAGGTCATGCGGCTGCCATTTGTGGCGGTAGATGTGTTCCGGCCGCACGCTGTGGGCGAACAGCTCGGCGAGGAGCGCGCGGCTCTCGTCTTCGGGCAGTCCTTCGATGCGCGTCGTGAAGCCTTCGCTCACGAACAGCGCGCGACGGCCGTTCTCCGGATGCGTGCGCACCACCGGATGCACCACCTCCTGCACCTGCGCAATCTGTTGCGCGCTCAGATTCGGGCGCCAGTTGCCTTCCTTCTGCAGTTGCCCGTATTGGGCCAGGTAGGAATGCACGCCGCGCTTGCCGTCGATCGCGTCCTTCAGCGCCTGCGGCAAGGTGTCATAGGCCAGGTGCATGTTCGCGAACAGGGTGTCGCCGCCTTCGGCAGGCAATTCCTGCGCATGCAGCAGCGACCCCAGGCTGGGCAGTTCCTTGTACGAGATGTCCGAGTGCCAGTATTTGCCCGCGTCGCCCAGCCCGATAGGCTTGCCGTCTTCCAGAATGTTCGAGACTGTCAGGATCTCGGGATGGCCCGGCAGGTGGAATTGGTGCAGCACGTGGATCATCAGGCGGCCGAAGCGGCGGCTGAAATCGATGTGCTGCTGGGGCGTGATGCGCTGGTCGCGGAACACCAGCAGGTGATGGTCCAGATGCGCCTTGTGCACGCGCGCAAAATCGGCGGGCGCCAGTTCCTGCGACAGGTCCAGGCCGATGATTTCCGCGCCCAGGGGACCGGGCAGGGGGCGCACGTCAAAGGACTGCGGCTGGGGGGCGGCGTGCGCTTCGCGCCGCAAGGCATTGCTCTGGGACATCGATCGCTCCGAATTCGCCTTGCGGCATGGCTGGAACGACCGATTATGAAAACCGCGCCATGTATCTCAAACGAAGATATCGGCGTTTGATCAAAGCTTTACGTCATATAGCAAAAAGCCGCGGGGCGCCCCCGCGGCTTCATGGCCATCCGCATATAAGCAAATAGCGTATCGGTCCTTACTTGGCCGGCATGAAGGCCTCGACCAGCTTCACCCAGTACGTCGCACCCACGGGCAGCAGCGCGTCGTTGAAGTCGTAGTTGGGGTTGTGCAGCTGGCACGGACCCATGCCGTGATACGACTCCATGCGGTGATCGCCGTCACCGTTGCCCAGGAACAGATACGAGCCCGGCACGGATTCCAGGAAGAACGAAAAATCCTCCGCGCCCATGAAGGGCGGCATGTCGCGCAGCACGTTTTCCGCGCCAAAGGTGTCTTCGGCAACCTTGGCCGCAAACGCGGTTTCGTTTTCCCAGTTCACCAGCGGCGGATACGCGCGCACAAAATCCAGCTCGCCCGTGCCGCCATAGACCTGCGGCAGGGTGGTGGCGATGCGGCGCATGTCGGCTTCGATCTTGTCCAGCGTCTCCACGGAATACGTGCGCACCGTGCCGCGCAGCACGGCCTCGCCCGGAATCACGTTGTAGGCATCGCCCGCGTGAATCTGCGTGATCGACAGCACCGCCTGATCCAGCGGATTCTTGCTGCGCGAGATGACCGTCTGCAGCGCGTGCACCATGTCGGCGGCCACGATGATGGGGTCAACAGATGAATGCGGCTGGGCCGCGTGGCCACCGACGCCCTTGATCACGATGTCCCAGCGGTTGCTCGAGGCCATCGTCGGCCCCGACCGGAAGCCGAACTGATTGACCGGCATGCCCGGCATGTTGTGGATGCCGAACACCGCATCGCAGGGAAACTTGTCGAACAGCCCATCCTGCATCATGGCGCGCGCGCCGGCGTTGCCGCCTTCCTCGGCCGGCTGGAAGATGAACACGACCGTGCCGTCGAAATTGCGATGCGTGGACAGGTATTGCGCGGCGCCCAGCAGCATCGTCGTGTGCCCATCATGGCCGCAGCCGTGCATGCGCCCGCTGATCGTGGACTTGTGGGCAAACCGGTTGTGTTCCGGCATCGGCAAAGCATCCATATCGGCGCGCAGGCCGATGGTCTTGCCGCCGCTGCCGGCGCGCAAAATGCCCACCACACCGGTTTTCCCCAGCCCCGTGTGGACTTCGAGTCCCCAGCCGCGCAGGCGTTCGGCCACCAGGTTGGACGTGCGCGTTTCCTGGAACGCCAGTTCCGGATGCGCATGGATGTCGCGTCGCAGGGCCGTCAGGTCCCCGTGTACGCGTTCGATTTCGGCAATGGTTTTCATGGCTGTGGATAAGCTGTCTGGATTGAAGGAGGGCGCACGCGCAAATGGCCTGCTGGTCGGGGAATTCTCGCGCCGCCCCGCGTGCCGCGTCCAGCCCTTTTTCGGCGCAGGTCAGGCGGCATCGTTCAAATGGCAGGCGCTGAACTGCCCCGGCGCGATTTCGCGCAGGAGCGGGCGCTCGGCCTTGCAGCGCGGCATGGCATGGGGACACCGCGGGTGAAACGCGCACCCCGTGGGCGGATCCAGCGGCGAGGGCAGCTCGCCCCGGATGGGCTGATACGCACGCCGCCCGGGCACCAGCGTCGGCAGTTCCTTGAGCAGCGCCTGCGTGTACGGATGATTGGCGCGCGCGAACACCGTATCGGTATCGGCCAGCTCGACGATGCGTCCCAAATACATGATCGCCACGCGGTCCGAGATATGGCTGACCACGCTGAGGTTATGGCTGATGAACAGATACGTCAGGTCCAGCTCATCGCGCAGCCGTTCGAACAGATTCAGCACCTGCGCCTGGATCGACACGTCCAGCGCGGCCACGGCCTCGTCGCAGACGATGACCGAAGGCTTCAGCGCCAATGCCCGAGCAATGCCGATGCGCTGACGCTGGCCGCCCGAAAACTGATGGGGATAACGCTGTGCAAAGCTCGGATCAAGCCCCACCTGGCGCATCAAACCGGCCACGTACTCCTGCTTGTCCCGCGACCGGATCAGGCCATGTGCCGCGGGCGCCTCGCCGATGATCTCGCGCACGCGCATGCGCGGATTCAGGGACGCGTACGGATCCTGGAAGATCATCTGCACGCCCAGCTCGTACGCGCGCCGCTCCGGGCCCTTCATGGCTTGCACGGGCTTGCCCTGATAGTCCACCTGCCCAGCGGTCGGCGGCAGGATGCCCGACACGATGCGGCCCAGCGTGGATTTTCCACAGCCTGATTCACCGACGATGCCAATCACTTCGCCCGGTCTGACCGCCAAGTCCACGCCGGCCACGGCATGCACCACCTGCGTCTTCAGTCCCGCGCCCAGCAGGTTGGCGATGCGGCCGGCCAGATCCACCGGCTGCACGAAGCGTAGTTCGACGTCGCGCAGGGCGAGGATCGGCGTGGGATTGTTCAGGGCGTCGTTCATATCGCGTCCGGCGCTCCAGCATGCCAGCAGCGCACCCATTGCGCCGGGCGGACTTCGACAGGCGGCGGTTCGACCAGACAGGCGTCCGTCGCGCGCGGACACCGCCCTCGGAATGCACAGCCCTGCGGCAGGTTGAGCAGCGACGGCGTCATCCCGGGAATCGGCACCAGTGGCTTGCCGCGCGACTGCGGCGTCGGAATCGACGCGATCAACCCGTGCGTGTAGGGATGCATCGGGTGGCGGATGACCGCCTCGGTGCTGCCGGTTTCCACGACGCGCCCCGCATACATCACCGACACGCGATCGGCCAGACCCGCCACCACGGCCAGGTCATGCGTGATCCAGATGAGACCGGTCCCCGTTTCGCGGCAGAGTTTCTGCACCTCGAACAGGATCTGGCCTTGAATCGTGACATCCAGCGCCGTCGTAGGCTCGTCCGCAATGATGAGGCGCGGAGAATTCAACAGCGCAATGGCGATGGCCACGCGCTGGCGCATGCCGCCCGACAACTGATGCGGATACGTCCGCAGTCGCTCTTCGGGCGACGGAATGCCAACCATGGCAAGCGTCTGCAGCGCGCGCTGACGCGCCGCGTCGCGAGACACCTTGGCATGCGCCTGCACCGCTTCGATCATCTGCGTATCCACGCGCAGCACCGGGTTGAGCGTCATCATCGGGTCCTGGAAGATCATCGCGATCTCCTGTCCCCGCAACTGCCGCCACCGCGCGGGCGTGGCCGCGCGCAGGTCTTCACCGTTAAGCAATACCTGGCCTTCGACGATACGGCCGGGTTCGTCCAAGAGGCCCATCAAGGAAAAACCTGTGATGCTCTTGCCCGATCCTGACTCGCCGACTAGGCCCAGGATTTCGCCCTCGGCCAGCGTCAGGTCCACGCCGTCCACGGCCTTGACCACGCCGTTGCGCGTGAAGAAATGCGTCTTCAGCCCATGCACATCAAGCACTGGGGAACGGTCAGGCAGGGGGCGTTGCGCCGCAAGTGTCTGCATCGCTCCTGTCCTCAATTCGCATGCCGGGGGTTGAGCACATCGCGCAGGTGGTCGCCCACCAGATTGATGGCGATGATGGCCAGTGCCAGCGCAATGCCGGGAAAGAACGAAATCCAATACTGGCCCGACAGCAGGTATTCAAAGCCGTTGTAGATGAGCATGCCCAGCGACGGTTCCGTCACCGGCACGCCGACACCCAGAAACGACAGCGTGGCTTCCAGCGCGATCGCGTGCGCCAGATCGATCGTGGCGATCACGATGAGCGGCGGCATGCAGTTCGGCAGCACGTGCCGGAACAGCACGCGTGACCACGACAGCGACATGCAGCGCGCCGCCTCCACATATTCCTTGCCGCGCTCGACCAGCGCAGCGCCGCGTGCCGCCCGCGCAAAATACGCCCACTGCACGACGATGAGCGCGATGATCACCTTATCCACACCCTTGCCCAGAATCGCCAGAAGCATCAGCGCGACCAGGATCGCCGGGAACGACAACTGGATATCCACAACCCGCATCAGCAGGGCATCGATGCGTCCGCCAAAATAGGCGGCAATCAGCCCAACCGTTGCGCCAATGCCGAAGGCGGCCAGCACCGACACCGTGGCCACCATCAAACTGGTGCGCATGCCGTACAGAATGGCGGAAAAGAGATCGCGCGCCTGGCCGTCGGTGCCTAGCAAGTAGCGCATCGAACCATCCCCGCTTTCGCTGCCAGGCTTGAGCTTTGAATCCATGATGTCCAGGCTGGCCAGATCGTACGGATTCTGCGGCGCGATCCAGGGCGCCAGCAACGCCGCCCCCACGATCACGATCAACATCACCAGCCCCAGCGTGGCGAGCTTGCTGGCGAAGAAATCCGACACGAAGCGGCGCCAGGGCGTCTGCTCTTTCGTCGGGGCCGGGGGCGAGGCGACGGTGGCGGGCGAGTTCATCGGCGGCTATCCAAACGTACGCGGGGGTCCAGCACCGTGTAGATGATGTCCACCACCAGATTCAACATGACCAGGAAGAACACGATCAGCAGCAGATACGCCACCACCACCGGACGATCCAGGTTGATGATGGAATCGATCAGCAGCTTGCCCATGCCCGGCCACGAAAACACGGTCTCGGTCACGACAGCAAACGCCATCACCTGGCCGAACTCCAGGCCCGCCACCGTCACCACCGGAATCAGGATGTTCTTGAGCAGATGCACGCCCAGCACGCGCTTTTCGGACAGGCCCTTGGCGCGCGCGAACTTGATGTAATCCATGGGCAGCGCTTCGCGTGTGGCGGCCCGCGTTACGCGAATGATCATCGCGCACTTGGCGAAGGCAATGGTCGCTGCAGGCAACGCCAAGCTAAGCCAGCCATCGAACGTCAGCACGCTCAACTGCAGCGAACCGATGCTGACCGTGTCGCCACGGCCGCCGGCCGGCACCCAGCCCAGCATCACCGCGAACACCATGATGAGCATCAGGCCCACCCAGAAGTTCGGCAACGAGAACCCCAGCACCGAGCCCGTCATGATCGCGCGCGATCCCACTGCTGCAGGCTTCAGACCCGCCAGAATGCCGAGCGGCACGCCGATCAGCACCGACAGCAGCATCGCCACACAGGCCAGCTCCACCGTTGCGGGCATGCGTTCCAGGATCAGGTGCATGGCCGGCTCGCCGGTCAGGAAACTGTTCCCGAAATCGCCGCGCACGGCCTGGCTCATGAAGATCAGGTACTGCCGCCACAACGGCTGGTCCAATCCCAGCGACGCGCTGATCGCGGCGCGTTGCGCCTCGGTCGCTTCGGGACTGGCCAGCATCGAGACGGGATCGCCGACCATGTAAATGCCGGCAAAGACCAACGCCGACATGACGAGCATGACGACGATGGTCTGCAGCAGCCTTCTGACAATGGTTGCAAGCACGAGAGATCGCCCGGCGCGCTTACTTCTTCAGCGTTGCGTTCTGCGCCAGCGTGACCTGGTCCGGACGGCCCTGGTAGCGGATGTCGTTCTTCATGGCCCAGACCGACAGTTCGAAATGCACGGGCAGCATGGCGAAGTCATCCATCGCGATATTGCTGGCCGTCGACAGCAGTTCCGCCCGCTTGGCGTCGTCCATCGTGGACGACGCCTGCTTCACCAGCTCGTCCATCTTGGGATTGGAATAGCGGCTGCGGTTCGTCGTGCCCTGGCCGGCTTCCGGATTGCGCGTCATCAGTAGCGACGTCAGCGCGTTGGACATTTCACCGCTCGTCACCGACCATCCCGCGAGGTACGCCGAGAACGAATAGCTGTCACGGTTCTTGAAGAACACCGGGGGCGCCATCGCGTCCACGCTGGTCTTCACGCCAATGCGCGTCCACATCGATGCAATGGCCTGCGCCACCTTCGAATCGTTGACATACCGGCCGGACGGCGAACCCAGCGTGATCGAAAAGCCGTTCGGATAGCCCGCTTCCTTGAGCAGCGCCTTGGCCTTTTCCACATCGGCCTTGGGCGCCTTCGAGTGTTCCTTGCTGGCGCCAAACATCGGATACGGCAGCAGGTTGCCCGCGGGCAGGGCGACACCGCCCATCACGCGTTCGACCAGCGCATCGCGGTTGATCGCCAGCGACAAGGCTTCGCGCACGCGCTTGTCCTTCATCGGATTCTTGTCGGTGCCCTGCACGCCGGGCGACGGCTCCGCGTACTGGTCCAGCGCCACGTACACCACGCGCACCGACGGCGTTTCCTCGACAAAGAGCTTCTTGTCGGACTTGAGCTTGGGCAGGTCATCGGTGGGAGGATCTTCGATCATGTCGACGTCTCCCGCCAACAGCGCGGCCACGCGCGCGGCCGCGTTGCTGATCGGACGGTAGACCACGCGATCCCATTCGGGCTTCTTGCCCCAGTAGTTGTCGTTGCGCGCCAGCACGAATTCCGCGCCGCGCTTCCAGGACACGAACTTGTAGGGTCCGGTTCCGATCAGGCCATCGCCGCTGTTCAATTCGGTCGTCGTCTTGCCTTCCGCAGCCGGGCCCGACGCGGCCTTTTTCGACAGGAT
Source organism: Achromobacter sp. ACRQX (assembly GCF_022346505.1). Taxonomy (NCBI): domain Bacteria; kingdom Pseudomonadati; phylum Pseudomonadota; class Betaproteobacteria; order Burkholderiales; family Alcaligenaceae; genus Achromobacter; species Achromobacter sp. ACRQX. The sequence goes on along the minus strand of NZ_JAKRML010000031.1, from coordinate 32,878 downwards.
GGGCAACTGCGCCAGATTGACCAGCAGGTTCGGCGCGACTTCCTTGGTGGTGATGCGGATGGTCATCGGATCCACCGCTTCGGTCTTGGCGACGGACCCCAGATACAGCGTGAACGGCGACGGGCTGTTCGGCACCTTCGGGACGCGGTCATACGTAAAGACGACGTCCTCGGCGGTAAACGGCGTGCCATCCGAGAATTTCACGTTCGGCCGCAGCTTGAAAGTCCAGACCTTGCCATCCACGGTCCACGATTCCGCCAGCGAAGGCTGCGGCTTGAGTTGCGCGTCCGTGGCAACGAGCGTATCGAAAATGGTTTGGGAGATCTGCGTGTTCGGGGTCAACGCGTGGTATTGCGGATCCATCGACGAGGGCTCGGTCTTCAACCCGATCACCAGATCGCGAGCCATGGCCGAACTGTATGTGCCACAGGCCATCACCACCGCGGCAGCGCCGCAGGCCAATACACGCGAAAACCGAGATGCCATCGTGATCTCCCAGAGTTGTTTCGGGTTTTGAACCTCGGGGCCACAGTAACCAGCAAACAACGCGCCGCGCAACAGTTATATTCCCCTATTGTTTAGCCCTGCCTTCTGCCCCTGATATGTCCGCCTACGCCCCCATCGCCGCCATCGCCACCGCCCCCGGAAGAGGCGGCATCGGCGTCGTGCGCATTTCTGGTGCGGACCTGTCCGGATTGGTGCGGCGCCTGTTCCAGCGCGATCTCACACCGCGCCATGCGCACTATCTTCCCTTTAAGACGGTGGAGGGCGAACTGCTGGATGAAGGCATCGCCATCTACTTTCGTGCGCCGCATTCCTACACCGGCGAAGACGTGCTGGAACTGCAGGGCCACGGCGGCCCGGCCGTGCTGCGACGTGTGCTGGATAGCTGTCTGGTCGCCGGCCGAGATCTGGGCGTGCGATTGGCCGAACCCGGCGAATTCACGCGCCGTGCGTTTCTGAACGACCGCATGGATCTGGCGCAGGCCGAGGCGGTTGCCGACCTGATCGAAGCCTCGTCCGTGGCGGCCGCGCGCGGCGCCATGGCGTCGCTGTCAGGCGAATTCTCGGCGCGTGTGAACGACCTGTCCGATCGCATCATTCATCTGCGCATGTTGGTCGAGGCGACCCTGGATTTCCCCGAAGAAGAAATCGACTTCCTGGAAAAGTATCAAGCCCGTCCGACGTTGGACGCGCTGGCGGGCGATCTTTCCGCATTGATTGCCCAGGCGCGGCAGGGCGTCATCCTGCGCGAAGGCCTGCATGTGGTGCTGGCCGGCCAGCCCAACGTAGGCAAGTCCAGCCTGCTCAACGCGCTGGCCGGCGACGACATCGCCATCGTCACGCCCATCGCCGGCACCACGCGCGACAAAGTGGTGCAGGAAATCCATATTGATGGCGTGCCGCTGCACATTGTCGACACGGCCGGCCTGCGCGAAACCGAAGACACGGTGGAAAGCATCGGGATTGCTCGCACTTGGCAAGAGATCGAGCGCGCCGACGTCATCCTCCATTTGCAGGATGCCACCCAGCCAGGCGACGAGCTGGACGCGCAGATCACAGCGCGGCTGCCGCCGCGCACGCCGGTGCTGAAGGTGTTCAACAAGGTGGATCTGTTACCCGAGCCTTTCGTCGCCGGCCCCGGCGAACTGGGCATCTCGGCCAAACGCGGCGCCGGCCTGGATGCGCTTCGCGCGGAGCTGCTGCAAATTGCGGGCTGGAATCCGGGTGCGGAATCGCCTTGGTTGGCGCGCGAACGTCATTTGCATGCGTTGCAGGAGGCGGCGGAGCATCTGGAACTGGCTGCCGCGCATGCCAGCCAGGATGACCGGGTGTTGGACTTGTTTGCCGAGGAACTGCGGTTGGCGCATGACAGCTTGTCGAGCATCACTGGCAAGTTCACCAGCGATGATCTGCTTGGCGAAATATTTTCCAGTTTCTGCATCGGTAAATGATCGGAGACCCGCCGCCGTGGATGCGAAACTCGACGCCTTTCGTATTCGCAGCGCGACGCCGGCCGACATCGCAGAGATAGAGCGCATCGTCCGCGACGCGTACTCCCCTTACATCGCACGCAACGGCGCAACGCCCGGTCCCATGCTGGACGACTATCCGGCACGCGTCGCACAAGGCGTGGTTCACGTCCTGGAATCGGAAGACGGCATCGAAGGCCTCATCGTGCTGATTCCAGAACCCGACGACAGTTGCATGCTGCTGGACAACATCGCCGTGTCGCCAACCGCGCAAGGCAAGGGCCACGGCCGGACGCTGCTGCAGTGGGCCGAAGACACCGCGCGCCGCGCCGGATTTTCATGCATCCGTCTTTACACGCAGGAAGTGATGACCGAGAACATCGCCATCTACACGCGGCGCGGCTATGTGGAAACGCATCGCGCCACGGAGATTGGACTGAAGCGCGTCTTCATGCAAAAGCCCCTTGATTAATGGGCTCTTGCAAAACTCTCAAATATCCAAAGCGCCGATTCGAAAATATGAGCTTTTACTCATAATTTATCGGCCTGCCTTTTCTTGCCATCAAGTGAGCGACGACCCTGTTTTTCGCCAGCGATTTCGCATAGACGGAATCCGGCCGGATGCGCTGCGCAATGACGTACCCCGTCATGCACGCCAGCATCAACGGCAACATGACTTCATAGCTCAGCGTCATCTCGAAGATCATCAAGATCGACATCAGCGGCGCATGCGTGGTGGCCGCCAGCAGCGCGCCCATTCCCACGACGGCATAACTGGATACCGCCGACAAACTGCCGACCGGAAACAGGCCCTGCAGCGCAGTCCCGTACAAGGCGCCCAGCGCAGCCCCCACGAACAAGGTCGGCGTGAAGACTCCACCTAGAGCGCCGGACCCGACACTGGCCGCCGTAGCCAATGTCTTGAGCAACAGCAGTGCGGCCACCGCCTGCCACGCCCAATCCGTATGCAACACGCTGTTGACCACGCTGTAGCCGTTGCCCCACACCGCGGGATCGATCACGGACAGCGCGCCGACAACCAGCCCACCTACCGCCATCCTCGCCCAGATCGGAAACGGCAACCGGCGAAACGCCGCGCGGGACAAATCCAGGAATTGCAGGAATTGGGGCGCGGCCAGACCTGCAATCAGGCCAAGTCCCAGGTAATTGATCACTTCCCACCCCGACACGAACTCGAAATGCGGCATCTGGAAGACCGCGTCATAGTGCAACACCTGCCGCGTCACGATGTTGGCGACCACGGAGGCGACGGCCAGCGGCACCAGCGTCGCTGTTGAAATCACGCCGTACACAATCTCTGAAATGAACACCGCGCCGGCAATCGGCGCGTTGTACGCCGCGGTGATGCCCGCCGTGGCGCCGCAGGCCACCAGCAGCCGCAGATGGCGGGGCGGCAAGACCAGATAGCGGCCCGTCAATGATGCACACATTGCCGCCAGTTGCACCATCGGTCCCTCGCGGCCGATCGATGCGCCGGATCCGATCGAAAAAATCGAGGACAGGCTGCGCGCGACCGTCTGGCGAAAGCCGATGACGCCACGGCCGATCGAGATGGCTTCCATATAGTCGGCTGCCCCCCGCCGGGGCAGCCATCGGGTGGCAGCCTGCAGGATCAGGCCGGCGATCGCGCCCCCGGCCGCCGGCATCAGAAACCGCTGCCAGGGGGCCAGCCCACGCGCCAGCGACACCATGCCGTGGGGAACCTCGCCGCCCCCTACCAACAATTGCATCCAGCCAAGCAGTTCGCGAAACACCATCGTTGCCAGCGCACCCAGGGCGCCAATCAACGCGGCCGCACACAACGTCAAGGCTAAATTTTCCGCCAAAAGTCCGCGTTTCAACCGCCTGGCCCAGGCCGGTCGGCGCAGTTTCAAGTCGCTATCCATGGCCGGATTCTACGGCGGATCCTGCTCACTTTTTGTTCAGCGCACCGTCAACAAACCGCCCAGGTCACCCCTCGAATACCCGATTCCGATCACCGCGTAGCGGCCCGTTTTGGGGCGCTGCAAGGGCAAAAATCCGGGTAGGCGTAGGGCGGTTTTCCGGGGTAAAAGGGCGCTTCTCGGGACCCAGTTGCCAGAAACGCCCTGTGGATAACTGCTAAGTAGCGCGCTTGTGCACATGTTGTGGAGGCAAGTTGAACAAGCAGGGGTTTCGGACGCGGTCCAAAATCTTGTCCAACTTCAGCTTTTTTCCCACACAGAGTTCTTGCACAAGCAAAAACGGACGCAAGGCAATGAAAAGAAAGAGATTTTCAAGGTTAAGGTAGTTATCCACAGCCCTTATTAATCATTAGTCTTTATATAAAGAAAAAAAAGGAAAAGCCAAACATGCTTTCCCATTCCGCCCATCCACCGCCCCCCGGACTGCGTCCATGCGTATCCTCCTGATCGAAGATGAAGCTGAACTTGCCCGCTGGCTGTCCAGAAGCCTGGCCAGACATGCCGGCTTTGTCGTGGAATGGGCTGATGACGGACTTGTCGCCGAAAGAAGGCTGGCCGTCGAAGATTTCGATGCGGTCATCCTGGATCTCGGACTTCCCGGCATGGATGGCCATACTTTGCTGGCGAAGATTCGCGCGCGGGACGACCGTACGCCGGTGCTGGTCTTGACCGCGCGCGATTCACTGGCCGAGAGAATCGGAACACTTCACGAGGGAGCGGACGATTTCCTGCCGAAACCCTTTGTTGTGGAAGAGTTGGAAGCGCGATTGATTGCGCTGATTCGCCGCAGCCGCGGGCGCGAACATCCGCGCCTATCGCTGGGAAACCTGGTTTTTGAAACTTCCGCGCAGAAATTCACGGTCAATGGACAGCCTTTGCAGTTATCCCCACGTGAACATGCGGTCCTTCGGGTGCTGATCCAGAAAAGCGGCGAACCCATCAACAAGCAGCAGATTCTGGACCGCATCCTCACGGACGATGCCGACATCAACCTGGAAGCCATCGAGGTCCTGGTTCACCGATTGCGCAAAAAATTGGCGGAAACCGGTGTGCAGATCGTGACCATGCGCGGCATGGGCTACTGCCTGGAGAACCTTGTTGACAACTAGAAGTCCGCAAAACAGCGTTGATTTTTTGGCGAAAAAACGCGCCCGAACGCTGAAAACGCAGTTGCTCTGGTGGCTGATTCCAACCCTCGTCTTGGTGATGATGGGTGCGCTCTGGCTGTCCAACCACCAGCTGCGCAACCAGGTCGACAATGCCTACGACCGGTCTCTTGCCGGCGCGCTTCGCGCGATCGACCACAACATATCCACAGCCAGCGGTGGATTAGCCATGGAGCAGCCCTACCTGATGCTTGAATTTTTCGAGCTGACGGCCAATGGCAGCGTGTTCTACCGGGTGGCAACCGAAGACGGGCTGGCCGAAATCGGCCATCCCGGGCTGCCCCTGCCTGAGCAGCCCCTCGTGTCCGGCGAGCCGCGGTTTTTCTACGCGACCTACCAGGGCCAGCCCGTCCGGGTGGCGGCATTGGCCCGGCCCATGGATCCGCCGCTGTATGCGAACCAGGGCGGCCGGGTGATCGTGCAGGTCGCGGAGGGCCTGGAAAGCCGTCAGGCGTTCCTCCACAAGGTTTTGGTGCGGTCGGTGGAGCGGGACCTTGCCGTGATCCTCATCAGCGTCCTGGTGATCATCCTGGGCGTTTTCATGGCCCTGCGCCCCCTGGAGCGGCTCCGTCAGGAAGTCAAAGGCCGATCTGCGGACGATTTAAGCCCCGTCAGCGCGTCCGACATGCCGGGGGAGGTCCTACCCCTGGTGGCGGCCGTAAACCTCCATATGGCCCGTTTTGCGGCCTTGGGGAGGGTGCAGGCGCAGTTCCTGGACGACGCGTCGCACCAATTGCGCACGCCCTTGTCCGTTTTGCGGACCCAGACCGCCTATGCCCTGCGCGAAACAGACCCCCAGGAGGTCCGTACAGCCCTTCTGGCGATGCAAGAGGGGTTGGACAGGGCCGTACGCACCACCAACCAGATGCTCGCGCTGGCGCGCGCTAAAGACGCTTCTCTGGCCGAAGGCGGTTTGGCACCCGAATCGGTGGACCTGGTGGACCTCGCGGACGGGGTGATCCGTACCCAATTACCCAATGCCCGAGGCCGGCAGTTGGACATCGGCCTGGAGGCGGACTGCAGGCCGGTTGTCGTCGGCGGGGCGGAGTGGCTGTTGCGGGAAGCGGTCAGCAACCTGGTCGACAACGCCATCCGCTATGCGTCCGCCGGTGGTGTGGTCACCGTCCGGATCGAGACCGACACAGACCAGGCCCGGCTACTGGTGGAAGACGACGGACCGGGCATGTCGGACGAGGACATTGCCCGGGCGTGCGTCCGCTTCCGGCGAGGCGCGGCAGGCAAGAACACCACCGGGGCCGGACTGGGCCTGGCGATCGTGGGCACCATCGCCGAAATCCTGGGCGCCCGGCTCGTGCTCGAGAACCGGGTCGGGCAGCCGGGCCTGCGCGCGGCGTTGGTGTTTACCCTGCAAACGGGACCGGATGCTGCGCCGCGTCACGAAATCGGCCGAAATTGAAAGCTTATGGAAAGCTTCGGTTTTGTACGGTTGCGTCCACTGGGAGCCGCTGGACGCGATCGATCGCCGTAGCGCCGCTGCCAGCGATACCTAGACCTATAAATCCTGGAGACGCAAGAATGCAGACGACCCTGAAGCTGCGCATCGCAGCCATGGCGGCGCTTGGCGCCATCACCCTGTCCCTCGGCGCGGCCCATGCGGCCGATGAACCCCGCCGCCCGGAGTGCATTGCGCCGGCGCAGCCTGGTGGCGGATTCGACCTGACGTGCCGCCTGGCCACCGAAGGCCTGAAGCAGAGTGGGGCGCTCAAGAGCGCCATGCGCATCGTCTACATGCCGGGCGGCATTGGCGCGGTGGCATACAACAACATCGTGGCCCAGCATCCGAATGAACCGGGCACCATCGTTGCGTTCTCCGGCGGCTCGCTGCTCAACCTGGCGCAGGGCAAGTTCGGCAAGTACAACGTCAACGACGTGCGCTGGCTGGCCGCGATCGGCACCGATTACGGCGTGGCCGTGGTGCGCAACGACTCGCCGTACACCGACCTGAAGAGCTTGATGGACGCCTTCAAGCAGGATCCGACCAAGATCGTGCTGGGCGCGGGTGGCACCGTGGGCAGCCAGGACTGGATGAAGGCGGCGCTGACGGCCAAGGCGGCCGGCGTGGACTTCAAGAAGATGCGCTTTGTCGCCTTCGAAGGCGGCGGCGAGGCCGTAACGGCGCTGCGCGGCGGCCATATCCAGGCCTACATGGGCGATGCGGCCGAAGCATTCACGATGCTGGAAGGCGGCGCCCCGATTCGCGTGCTGGCGGTCTTCAACGACCAGCGCCTGCCGGGCAAGCTGGGTTCCGTGCCCACCGCCAAGGAACAGGGCTACGACATCGTCTGGCCGATCATCCGTGGCTTCTACGTGGGTCCCAAGGTGTCTGACGCCGACTACCAGTTCTGGGTGGACGCGTTCAACAAGACGACGGCCGCACCCGAGTTCGAGAAGCTGCGCCAGCAGCAGGGCCTGTTCCCCTTCAACAAGACCGGCCCCGAACTGGACGCCTACGTCAAAAACCAGGTCAAGCAGTACGGCGAACTGGCCGACACCTTCGGCCTGATCAAAAAGTAAGCCGGCCGTAAGGCCCGACCCCCGATCGCGCCCGCCAGGGCACACCTGCCGCCATTTCAGGCCGGCGGCAGATCCCGCTGCGCCGCGCGATCGGATTTGAACGGAACCTGGACCATGAACGATCGAATTCTGGGCATTGCCGCCCTGGCGCTGGCCGTCTTCATGACGGCCGCCGGCTGGAGCATCGAGGCGCCTTTCGCCTACGAACCCGTCGGGCCACGCGCCTTCCCGCTGCTGCTGGCGCTGATCATCGGCCTGTGCGGGCTGTGGCTCGTCTACAAAGGCGGCCATGCTGTCGAGCGCAACCCTGCCGGCGCCAACGGGCGCATCGCGCTGATGGTGGTGTTCGTGACCGCCTATGCGTTTCTCTTCCAGTGGCTGGGCTTCATTGTCGCCACGTCGCTCATGACGATCTTCGTGGGCCGCCTGTTTGGCGGCAGTTGGCTCAAGTGCGCGATCGGCGGCGTCGTCATGAGCATTTTCTTTTTCGTGCTGTTCGATAAGGTGCTGGACGTCGTCCTGCCCGGCGGACTGTTGGAGAACCTGATATGAGCGGCATTCTCGATCATCTGTCGATAGGCTTTGGCGTCGCGTTTTCGCTGACGAACCTGCTGGTGGCTGCCATCGGCTCCTTCATCGGAACCATGGTGGGCGTGTTGCCGGGGCTGGGGCCCGTCAATGGCGTGGCGATGTTGATCCCCATCGCCTTCGCCATGAATCTTCCGCCCGAAACGGCGCTGATCCTGCTTGCCGCGGTATATGTGGGCGCGGAGTACGGCGGCCGCATCACCGCGATCCTGCTGAACGTGCCGGGCGAAGCGAGTGCCATCATGACGACGCTGGACGGCTATCCGCTGGCGCGGCAGGGCCTGGCCAACGTGGCGTTGTCCTTGTCTGCATGGTCCGCATTCTTTGGCGCCATCGTGTCGGTGGTGGGCATCATCCTGCTCGCGCCGCTGCTGGCGAAATGGGCGCTCGCATTTGGCCCCGCCGAATACTTCGTGCTCATGATCTTTGCGTTCTGCTGCCTGACCAGCCTGCTCGGCAAGCAGCCGGTCAAGGGCGTGCTGGCGGCGATGATCGGCCTGTCCATTTCGGTGGTGGGCGTGGATTCGAATTCGGGCGTTTACCGCTATACCTTCGAGTCCGTGCATCTGGCCGACGGCATCGATTTTGTCGTGGTCGTCATCGCGTTGTTCGCGGTCAGCGAGATGCTGGAGATGCTTGAGAAGGTGATGGCCGGCCACAGCGTCGAGGTCAAGCCCAGCGGCCGCAAGCTCTTCAACCTGAAGGAGATGGCTTATACGTGGTGGAGCGTGGTGCGCAGTGCGTTCGTAGGCTTCGGCGTGGGGGTGCTGCCCGGCGCAGGCGCCAGCGTGGCTGCGGCGGTCGCGTACTCGCAGGAAAAGCGCATCATCGAAGCCAAGGATCCCGAGGCCAAGTTCGGCAAGGGCGACATGCGTGGACTCGTCGCGCCGGAAGCCGCCGCCACGGCGTCGGCGATCGGTTCCTTCGTTCCGATGCTGACGCTGGGCGTGCCCGGTTCCGGCACCACCGCGGTGATGATGGGTGCGCTGACGCTCTACAACATCACGCCGGGACCGGTCCTGTTCGACACCAAGCCGGAGCTGGTGTGGGGCCTGATCGCATCGTTGTTCGTCGCAAACGTGCTGCTCTTCGTGATGAACGTGCCGCTGGTGCGGTTCTTCTCCAAAGTGCTCTCCGTGCCGGGTTGGCTGATGGTGCCGGGCATCCTGTGCATCAGCTACATCGGCGTCTATGCGATCAACGCGGGCACCTTCGATCTGCTGCTGGTTGCGGGCATTGGCACGCTGGGCTACTTCCTGCGCAAGTTCGGTGTGCCGATGGCGCCGCTCGTGCTGGGTGTCGTGCTGGGCAACATGATGGAGCAGAACCTGCGCCGTGCGCTGTCGATGACGGATGGCGACGTGGGCGTGCTGTTCGCAAGCCCCGTGTCGATCGCCCTGTGGGTGGGCGCGGCGGCAGTGGTGATCGTGCCGCAGATTTTGCGCCGTGTGCGCGCCGCAAGAAAGGTTGCCGCTGGGCCGGTCTGATGAAGCGGGTCCGCGCACCAGCCGGTGCGCGGGCTCACGAAATGCGAGGCCGGCAAATGCTTAGGGGCGCCTTTTGGCGCCCCTTTTTTTAAGCATGTTGAGGTCAATTAGACCGCATTTTCATATATGAGCTTTTACTCAGATATTGAATCGTCAGACCTGCTTCAGACGCTCCAGCGCCGCGTCCAGCGTTGCGTCCTTCTTGGCAAAGCAGAAGCGCACGATCCGATGGTTGGATTCGGGCGCGTCGGGCTGGCGATAGAACGCGGACACCGGAATCACGGTCACGCCATGGTTGACGGTCAGGTCGCGCGCGAAGTCGGCTTCGTTCTGTTTGGAGATCTGGCTGTAGTCAGCCAGCAGGAAGAACGTGCCGGGACTGGGCAGCGGCCGGAATCGCGTCTGCGCCAGGCCTTGCGACAAGCGGTCCCGCTTGGCCTGATAGAACGCCGGCAGATCCAGGTAAGGCTTGGGATCGCGCATGAATTCCGCCAGTGCAAACTGCATCGGCGACGGCACCGTGAACACCATGAACTGGTGCACCTTGCGCAGCTCGGCGCTCAGTTGGCGCGGTGCGCAGCAATAGCCGATCTTCCATCCGGTGGTGTGATAGGTCTTGCCGAACGACGAGATCACGAACGCATGTTCGGCAAGCAGCGGGCGGCGCGCCACACTGGCATGCGGTTTGCCGTCGAACACGATGTGCTCGTAGACCTCGTCCGAGACCAGCAGCACGCCCGTGTCGCGGACGATGGCTTCAAGCGCGTCCAGGTCGCTCTCGTCAAGCACCGCGCCGGTGGGGTTGTGCGGAAAGTTCAGCATCAACAGACGGGTCTTGGACGTGATGGCGTCGCGCACACGCTGCCAGTCGATGCGGTAGTACGGATCGGCTTCTGTGGGCGCGCGCAGCGGCACCGGGACGGCGGTGCCGCCGGCCAGGCGAATCGCAGGGAGGTACGAGTCATAGCAAGGCTCGATCACCACCACTTCGTCGCCGCTGCCTACCGCCGCCAATACCGTGGCCATCAACGCCTCGGTGGCGCCACTGGTCACCGTGATTTCGGTTTCGGGATCGTAGGCATGGCCGTAGAGTTCGCGCGTCTTGGCCGCGATGGCTTCGCGTAGCGGCGCGACGCCCGGCATGTACGGATATTGGTTGTGGCCGTCGGCCATCGCCTTGGTGACCAGCGCACACAGCGCGGGGTCCGGATCGAAGTCAGGAAAGCCCTGGCCCAGGTTGATGGCCTTGTGCTCGATGGCCAGGCGGCTCATCACGGTGAATATGGTGGTGCCGACGTCGGGGAGTTTGGAGCGGATCATGTTGGACGCGAAGTGAACACGGGTAGCCTAGGAAAGTTTTCGTAAGTATCCCACTAACTCATAATTCATTTTTCATGAGCTTCTAACGCGGATCGGATTGTGGTTCAGAACATGCGGGTGCGAGTGCTGGGCGGGTTTGGTATTGCGCTGGCCGGCGCGTTGCTTGCGGTGTGGGCCCACCTGCCGCTGCCATGGATGTTGGGCGCGCTGCTGTTGACTGCGGCCACGCGGATTGCCGGCGTGCGCACTGCGTGTCCGCGGCCGGCGCGCAATGCGGGCCAATGGGTCATCGGCGCATCGCTGGGGCTGTATTTCACGCCACAGGTCATTGGACACTTTGGCAGCAACGCGGGCCCCATTGTCGTGGGGATGCTGTTCGCGCTGGCGCTCGCATTTCTGGGCACCGCCATTCTGCGGCGTTTTACGGATGTGGACTTCAAGACGGCGTGGTTCTCATCAGCCATCGGCGGCGCAAGTGAAATGGCCAATCTGGCCGAACGCCATGGCGCGCGGATCGATCGCGTTGCCACCGCGCACAGCGTGCGCGTATTGCTGGTGGTGGTGACGGTGCCCTTCATATTCCAGTGGTGGGGCGTGGCTGGCCTGGATCCTACCGTGCCGGGACCGCGCGACGTGCATGCGCTTGGCCTGGCCGGGTTGGTGGCCCTGACCATTGTGGGCGGCGCCACGTTTACGAAGCTGCGGTTGCCCAATCCCTGGGTGCTTGGGCCCATGCTCGTCGCAATGGTGCTGACCGCGTCCAGCATCGAGCTTTCCGCATTGCCGGACTATGTGCCGAAAGCAGGGCAACTGCTTATCGGCTGGTCACTTGGCGATCGGTACCGGCCAGACTTTTTCCGCGCAGCGCCGCGTTTCATGGCGGCAGTGGCGGGCTTTACGGTGCTGGCATTGGCGCTGGCCTTCGGCGTGGGCGCCTTGCTGTCGTTGTGGTCTGCTGCGCCCATTCCAACCTTGATTCTGGGCACGACGCCGGGCGGTATTGCCGAGATGGCGATCACCGCCAAGGTGCTGCAGCTGGGCGTTCCGGTGGTGACGGCATTTCACGTCACGCGCATGGTTTTTGTGGTGATCGTGATGGGTCCCATTTATACGGTTTTGGCGCGTCGGCATCGCTAATTCCGCCTGGCGGTACTGCCGTTTCAGTGAAAAAAAAGCGACATTGGGGTAAACAACTATATGACTCGGTAATGCCGGATGAGTATGCTGATTCCGCAGTTGATTCAAGCGCGAGCAGACTCGTTTCTGCCGCTCTGGCGACAAGCGGGAACACTGGTTTTGCACCGATCGTTCAGTTCGCACGGCGTCCTTGATTCATTGCATTTCGATTTAATTACAGGACGCTAGAGAAAATGGCTCAGAAGGGCAAAGTCAAGTGGTTCAACGCTGACAAGGGTTTCGGTTTCATCACGCCGGACGTGGGCGGCACCGATGTGTTCGCACACTTTTCCGCCATCCAGGGTCGCGGCTATCGCAGCCTGAACGAAGGCCAGGAAGTCGAATACGAAGTTAAAGATGGTCCGAAAGGACCTCAAGCGGCCGAAATTCGCCCGCTCTAAATCGGGAAATCCCAATTTCCCGTCAGCCAGGCTAGGCCTGGCTACAACGCCCCAAGACCCTCCGGTCTGGGGCGTTGTTTCATTTGGGCAGCCATTTCGGTGTGAAGTGATTTCGCTGCGTCTCTGCAGCGCTCGTTTCTATTTGCTCAGTAACGCTGAACCTCTCGCGTCGCGACCTGCGCTGCAGCCCTCAACCTTGGCGTGTATCTTCACACTGTTAGTGTTCACTAACATATTCTCGAGCACTGGATAACTCTGTGGATAATTATTTCCGGACATGAGCTCGCGCGTGGTCAGTTATGAAGCAATCGAGCTTCAGTGAACCGGGTTTTGCACAGATTTCTGCATTAATGCAGGCGATGTCTTTTTGCTCCCCGTGAATAGATTCCCTGCTTGCGTCAGGCGTGCTTAGAAGCCGTTTAATCAACGTCTTCATAGGGAAACTCGACTTTTGTCCGGGTGTTCGCGAGGTTTGTTTACCCGAATCCCAGCGTCTGACATGCAAGTTTGGCGTCGGTCATTGCGCGTAAATTCGTGGTTTGGCGCTTGTTGTTCACAAAGATATCCCCATGCCGGTTATGCACAGAATTACGCCACTCACTATCCAAATTGACGGCCTGCGCCTGTGGATAGAAATGGGGATATCGCCGAAAGGGTGAGGTCGCGGGAACAGGAATTGCGGATGATTAGGCGGCTCGGGTTGACCGGTTGGGCGGGTTGCGCGCTGCGGTGGGCCGTCTAATTTTCGCGTCGGATTTCTCCTTGCGACCTGTCCACAGGTTTCACATGAAGCCATAGGCGCCTCGCCCATATGGATGATGGCGGCGCAGCGGGAGTGCGAGCAAGATTAGCTTCGGGTCAGTGACCATGCCCGATGGCCGCGAGCCGATCATTCAATATTGGGGTGGGGATAATTTTGTGAATAAATCACCCCGATGTTCAGGCCGCGCGATTTGACCGTGCACCGGTGGAAGAGTTCAGCGGTTATTGAACTCCGCTTCCGCAGTGGCCTCAGGTTTCGGTTTTCGGCTTTGTCTTTGATTTCTAACGCGGAATTGCTCTCGTGATTTTGGGTCCGCCGGCAACCAGTTGCCGTCGTGCATCGGTGTGCACCGCATTGCCGTCTTGAGTTCGTTGCCTTCGACGCTGTGGATAAGAGATATCTCTCTGAATAGAGGAATGGGCGAGTTAGGGAAGATACTCGGGTGCCCAGCTTCTCGGGGCTGACAGGTCCGGCTGTGTGATCTTGTGGTGATTCGGTCGCTGCGTCCTGGTCGTTTCGCGGGCTTGCCTGTTGATAAGAATGTGCGTAACCCTGGCTTTGCGCTGCGCTATCCGATTCTTTTCATAGAGTCTTGTCGTTGATAGGCGTCTGTGGATAAACCCGATGTCTGATTGGGAGCATCACAGCCGGATCTGGCCGATGTCCCGAATTTTAGTCGCGTCGCCGAACTCAATGGACGAAGGACTGTTGGCAGCTTGATCTGGTTTGTGGACAACGCTGTGGTTGACACTTCTTCGAAGCACGCGCCGACATGCGAATTTAGAAGCGACCTACCGCCGTTGGTTTGGGCTATCGCTTACAGTTCAGCGAGCCATGAACAAAAAAATATGAATTTTCGGGTAGGGGGTAGGTAAGGGGGAATAAATCGATATTTTTCATCTTTCTTACCTTTTCGCCGCGGTGACGTCAGGTATCGACGATCAGTCGCGACTCAGGTTGGGGGGCCGTCAGGGCAGCTATCCGCATGCGGGCCGGCACCTGCGGCAACTTAGATCCCGACCCAGGCGTTTAAAGCCCAGAACGCTCTGAGGGGTGTTTCACGTGAAACATCGACGCTACTTTTCCTCATGCCCGTCAATGTGTTTCACGTGGAACATCCTCTACGAAGCGAGGACGCGTAAGGGAATCGGCTTTTTGGGGTTTTTTGTTGGAGCGCAGCGCGGCCTTCGTGGCTCTCAATATCGGCGTTCATTTTTGAAAAGGCCAGAAGCCTTGATACGGCCGTCGCTCCAATGAAGCTGTATCGGCTTGCGTGGCCTACCGCCAGACTCGACGTATCAGGGTAGTGATATGCCTTCTCAATGTTGCAGGCCGGGCAGTGTTCCACGTGAAACAGCCTTTCTCCCCCAGACTTTGCCACGCGCTATCGCACCCATGTCCAGCGCGTTCGCACGATTTAGCGAGTTTATGCAGCGTACATCCCGTCGCGAAACGCTGTCTTCAGCTCTCAGCGGACGGCGGGCTGCAGAGAATGGCACGTTTGAGGTTCCGGTGAACTGTTGAACGACGTAGAGTCGACCTAAGTCGTTGTTTCACGTGAAACATCGAGCGGCCGTCGGCTGCGAGAGCAGGGAACCACAGCCGATGAATGAAGGCAGGGGGCTAACAGTATTTCTCCGCGCGCGCTGAGACGTTCTCCTCAGTCTAGCCAGGTGAAGTGTTGCTGCCCGGGGTTCTGTGCATAAGCGGACATCTTGCGCTCGGCTTAGCAGGATACGGACTAGGGCAGCCAAATGGACTTGGGATGCCCCGAACAGAACCTACTCGCGGGACCAGGGGTGTGATGTGAGTGTTGCGCCTAGAGCCGGACGCAGTTGGCAACGGCCTCTCTAATGCTCCAGAGTCAGCGATCTCCGATTTCCGCAGCGGGGGGCGGCGGCGTGTAGCGGGGGCTAACCGGGGATGGGATGTTCCACGTGAAACTTCGCAGCGACCCGAATTCGGGTACGTGCAAAACTAGCGACGTGTGGTCGAGCGCGTTTGCCAGACAGGGCGCACGGTGGAACAGCAGGATTGCTTGGACTAGAGGGTCGGGCGTCCGACTATTGGACGGTCAATTGTCATCGATCATTCAGGTCAGTGGCCGCGGGGAAGGGCGGGCCGAGTCATTCCTCTGGTGCCCCGGGATGTTTCACGTGAAACATCGGCCAGGTCATTCCCATTGGCCTTCGAAGCTCGCGCTTGGGCGACACCTGCTGCAGCCGAGCTTGCTGAGACCACTCCCCACGCCGCCGACATCATAAGAGAGACCACACTCGACTCGCTCCTAATTCAGAGCGCCTCGGTCGAGCTACTCTCGATAGCCGTCCCTGTTCCACGTGAAACGTGTTATCGACTGGAACCTCGTACTCAGTCGACAAACGACTCAGGTGTTTCACGTGGAACACGCCGATAATCACCGGCAGATGCCGATATCCTGGGCTACCCAACGCTACGGACCACAGCTACCCCGAGCCACCACGCTCCACATCACATAAAACAACCAGCCCGCATGTTTCACGTGAAACATGCAACCCCTGCCTCTATAATGAGCGCCGATCGCTCTCTTCTTTACCTCCCCCCATCATGGACTATCCCCGCGAATTCGATGTCATCGTCGTCGGTGGCGGCCACGCCGGCACCGAGGCGGCACTGGCTGCTGCCCGTACCGGTGCGCAGACGCTGCTGCTCACGCACAACATCGAGACCCTTGGCCAAATGTCTTGCAATCCGTCCATCGGCGGAATCGGCAAGGGTCACCTCGTCAAAGAGGTGGACGCGCTGGGCGGGGCAATGGCTCTGGCAACCGACGAGGCCGGCATCCAGTTCCGCATCTTGAACGGATCGAAAGGTCCGGCCGTTCGCGCAACGCGGGCGCAGGCTGATCGTGTCCTGTACCGCAAAGCCATCCGCGGACGCCTCGAGAATCAACCGAACCTCTGGTTGTTCCAGCAGGCTGTCGAAGACCTGATGGTGGAGGGTGATCGTGTCGTCGGCGCCGTCACGCAAGTTGGGCTGAAGTTCCGTGCCAAGACGGTAGTGCTGACCGCCGGTACGTTTTTGAATGGTCTGATCCACGTGGGCCTGCAGAACTACTCGGGTGGTCGCGCTGGTGATCCACCCGCGATTTCGTTGGGCCAGCGCTTGAAGGAACTGCAGCTTCCCCAAGGCCGCCTCAAAACCGGCACGCCGCCGCGCATCGATGGACGCACGATCAACTACGCCATCCTGGAAGAACAGCCCGGCGACTTGGACCCGGTCCCCGTGTTCTCGTACATGGGCAACGTGGCCATGCACCCGCGCCAGCTGCCGTGCTGGATCACCCATACCAACGCGCGCACCCACGACATCATCCGTGGCGGCCTCGATCGGTCGCCGATGTATAGCGGCGTCATCGAAGGCGTGGGTCCTCGCTATTGCCCGTCCATCGAAGACAAGATCCATCGGTTTGCCGACAAGCAGTCGCACCAGGTCTTCCTGGAACCGGAAGGACTGGACACGCACGAGGTCTATCCCAACGGCGTGTCGACCAGCCTGCCGTTCGATGTGCAGCTGGATCTGATCCATTCGCTGCCCGGTCTTGAGAATGCCCACATCATGCGGCCCGGCTACGCCATCGAATACGACTACTTTGATCCACGTGGACTTAAGAGCACACTGGAAACCAAGGCCATTGAAGGGCTTTACTTCGCCGGGCAGATCAACGGCACCACCGGCTACGAAGAAGCCGCGGCCCAGGGGCTGCTGGCTGGCGTCAATGCCGCACTGAAATCTCAGGACCGCGAGCAGTGGACCCCGCGCCGCGACGAAGCGTACCTTGGTGTGCTCGTCGATGATCTGGTCACGCGCGGCGTGACCGAGCCGTACCGCATGTTCACGTCTCGCGCCGAATACCGCCTCAGCCTGCGCGAAGATAATGCCGATCTGCGCCTGACCGAAATCGGCCGCCAGCTCGGTATTGTCGACAATGCGCGGTGGGATGCGTTCAACCGTAAGCGCGACGCAGTCGCTGCCGAAGTCGAACGCCTGAAGTCTTCGTGGGTCAATCCGCGTCTGCTGCCGGCCGAGGTGGCTGAACCGCTGCTTGGCAAGGCGATTGAACGTGAGTACTCACTAGCAGATCTGTTGAAACGGCCGAACGTGACCTACGAAGCCTTGATGGCCGCCCAGAACGCGGACGGCACGTTGCTGGCCGGCCCGGGCGTTGTCGACGACGACGTGCTCTCGGAGCAGGTCGAGATCCAGGTCAAGTACGCCGGCTATATCGCGCGCCAGCAGGACGAAGTGCAAAAGCACATCGCCCATGAACAGCAGCCGATCCCGGCGGACGTCGACTACGACGCCGTGACCAGCCTGTCCTTCGAAGTGCGCCAGAAACTCAAGACGCATCGTCCGGAAACGATCGGCCAGGCCGCGCGCATTTCCGGCGTCACGCCGGCTGCCATTTCGCTCCTGCTCATTCACCTGAAGCGCCTGCATTACGGCTCGCGCAAGCAAGCGGCATGAGCGCGCCCGCCAATCAGGCCGGCATCGACATGGCCGGCCGACTCACTCGCGCATGCGAGCAGCTGGGCGTGACCGCCGATGACGGCGCCATCGCCAAGCTGCTCAATTACCTGGCGCAGATGCAGCGCTGGAATCGCACGTACAACCTGACAGCCATCCGCGATCCGCAGCAGATGCTTGTGCAGCATCTGTTCGATAGCCTTGCGGCCGTAAAGCCCTTTAGCGAGGCGCTGGCTGCACCCGATGCGCCGGCCAAGGTCTACGACGTCGGCTCGGGCGGCGGGCTGCCTGGCGTCGTTCTGGCCATTATGCGGCCCCAGTGGTCCGTGACCTGCGTTGACGCCGTTGAAAAGAAGACCGCGTTCGTGCGTCAGATGAGCGGCGCGTTGGGTCTGCCCAACCTGCAATCGCAGCATGCGCGCATCGAAACGATCGATCCTGCCGGGTGCAACATCGTGACGTCGCGAGCGTTTGCATCATTGGATGATTTTGCGCAACTCGCGGGTCGCCACGTAGCCAAGAATGGTACCCTCGTCGCCATGAAGGGCAAGCTCCCCGAAGAAGAAATCCAGGCGCTGCACGCGCGCGGGGAATGGCAAGTCGACCATATTCAGCCGCTCCAGGTCCCGGAGCTGCAAGCAGAACGCTGCCTGATCTGGATGCGCCGCAGTCAAGGAACCCTATGAAGAACATACCCCCCAGCACATCCGCCCGCGTCTTCTGCATTGCCAATCAAAAGGGCGGAGTGGGCAAGACGACGACCGCCATCAATCTGGCGGCGGGCCTTGCCACGCACAATCAGCGCGTGCTGCTGGTGGACCTGGACCCGCAGGGCAATGCCACGATGGGTAGCGGCATCGACAAGAATTCGCTGGAATCCAACCTGTACCAGGTGTTGATCGGCGAATCCTCCATTGAACAGTCACGCGTGAAGTCGGAGTCCGGCGGTTACGACGTGCTGCCCGCTAACCGTGAACTATCCGGCGCCGAGATCGATCTGGTGCAGATGGAACAGCGCGAGCGCCAACTGAAGGCCGCCATCGACACCGTCGCGACCCAGTACGACTTCGTGCTCATCGACTGCCCGCCCACGTTGTCCCTGCTTACCCTCAACGGTCTGGCTGCCGCGCACGGCGTCATCATTCCGATGCAGTGCGAATACTTCGCGCTCGAAGGCTTGTCAGATCTGGTCAACACCATCAAGCGCGTGCATCGAAACATCAACGACGACCTGCGCGTCATCGGCTTGCTGCGCGTGATGTTCGACCCGCGCATGACGCTGCAACAGCAGGTGTCCGCGCAACTCGAATCGCACTTCGGCGACAAGGTTTTCAAGACCGTCGTGCCGCGCAACGTGCGTCTGGCCGAAGCACCCAGTTACGGGATGCCGGGCGTTGTGTATGACCGTGCGTCACGCGGCGCGCAGGCCTACATTTCATTCGGCGCCGAAATGATAGAGCGCGTCAGGAAGGACCTGAACTAGCCGTCCCCCATGTCCGACGCCGCGCTCTTTTTTCCGCCCCAGACAGCCCTCTCCACGCCGCCCGCCGACGTGCGCGATGCGCTGCGCGTGCGGCTGGAAGACGCGGCGCTCAATGCCACCGCCGTCGGCGCGCAGGTGATCTATGATGGCTGGCTGGTGCGTTTCGCCCAATCGCCGGCCAAGCGGGTACGCAGCGTCAATGTGCTGGGGTTATCCACACGTCCTTTGGATGAGCGGCTGGCGTATTGTTCATCGTTGTATGCGCGCCAGGGTTTGCCCATGGTGCTGCGCATCACCTCCATCGGCCCCGATTTTTCGCTCGACGCCGACCTGGAGGCCCGCGGCTATATCTATACCGGTGAGACTCGCGTCATGAGCACGCCGCTCGCTCCGCGCGCAAGCGTCAGGAGCGATCTGCATTTCAGCATGGTCGATGCCGAGCGCTTCGCGGCGGCGGTCGGGGCGCTGCGCGGCTCGTCAGCCGCGCACATCGAAGAACATCAGACTCGCCTGCAAGGCCTGGCTGTGGATAAGCAGCCGGTGCTTGCCACCGACGCGGCAGGGCAGGTGGTTGTCGCGGGCATGGCCGTGCGCGAAGGCGACCTGCTCGGCCTGTTCGACATCGTTACCCATCCTGGACATCGGCGCAAAGGCTACGCCGCCGTCCTGATGGAGCATTTGCTGGCCGAAGGGGCCGCCGGCGGCGCCAGGACGGCCTACCTGCAGGTCGAGCCGGAAAACACCGCGGCGCGGACGCTGTACGCCCGCTACGGATTCAAAGACTGTTACGCGTATTGGTACCGCCTGCCCGCCGAGCAGGCGGACACCTGAGCCTGGCGCTCAGGATACAAAGACAGAAGGAAAGAGGATTTAATTATGGCCACCAAGAAACCCAAGGGATTGGGTCGCGGACTGGACGCCTTGCTGGGCGCCGATGCGCCCGCCATCGACAACATCGGCAAGGCTGTCGCCAAGCCCGAGGGTCCGCCGTCCACCCTGCCCATCTCGAAGATGCGCGCCGGCAAGTATCAGCCGCGCACGCGCATGGACGAGGGGGCCCTGGGCGAGCTGGCCGAATCGATTCGCACGCAGGGCATCATGCAGCCGATTCTCGTGCGTGCGTTGGGCGACGCGCCCGGGCATTACGAGATCATCGCGGGTGAACGGCGCTTTCGCGCGGCGCAGCTTGCCGGCCTGAAGGAAGTGCCGGTGCTGGTGCGCGAGGTCGCCGACGAAAACGCGGCCGTCATGGCGCTGATCGAAAACATCCAGCGCGAAGACCTGAACCCGCTGGAAGAAGCGCACGGCGTGCGCCGTCTGCTCGACGAGTTCGGCCTGACGCACGAGCAGGCCGCGCAGGCCATCGGCCGGTCGCGCTCCGCCACCAGCAATCTGCTGCGTCTATTGAACCTGGCCGCGCCCGTGCAGACCATGCTGCTGGCCGGCGACGTCGATATGGGCCATGCCCGCGCGCTGCTCGCCGTCGACGCGGCTACGCAGATCCAGCTTGCCAACCTCATCATCGCGCGCCGCCTGTCGGTGCGCGAAGCTGAAAAGCTCGTCGCCAAGACCGCCAAGGAGGCCGAAGCGTCGGCCTCGCCCAAGAAGAAAACCAACGGCGTGTCGCGCGACCTGACGCGTCTCGAAGAAGCACTTTCCGACCACCTGGGCACGCGCGTCGCGCTGAAAGTGGGCGCCAAGGAAAAGGGGCAGATCGTCATTGATTTCCACGGCTGGGAGCACCTGAACTCGCTCCTCGAACGCCAAGGCCTTTCCGGAGCCGTGGATGCCTGAACGCGCATTGCCCGTCATTGCGGTGCTCGCAACGGGCGGCACGATCGCAGGGGCCCAGGCCGACGCCACGTCCGCGGGCTACAAAGCCGGCACGTTTTCCGTGAACGATCTGCTTGGTGCGGTGCCGCAGCTTGCCGGCATCGCCGAAATCCGCGCCGAACAAGTGGCCAACGTCGGCAGCCAGAACATGACGCACGACGTCTGGCGCACACTGGCGCAGCGCGTGGACACGCTTTGCCAGGACCCCTCGGTGGCAGGCATCGTCATCACCCACGGCACGGACACGCTCGAGGAAACCGCGTATTTCCTCAGCCTGGTCAACCGCCATGACAAGACTGTCGTGCTGGTCGGCGCGATGCGTCCGGCCACGGCGCTTGGCGCCGAAGGCCCGGCCAACCTGTACAACGCGGTGGCGCTGGCGCGTCACCCCGACGCGCGCGGCCGCGGGCCGCTCGTCGTCATGAACGAAGACATCCACTACGCCCGCGAAATCCAGAAGATCGCCAGCGCGGGTCTGTGCGCCTTCTCGTCGCCCAATCGCGGCCGCGCCGGCGTCATGCACGGCGGCGTGCCCAACTTCTATTCGCGCAACGCCACCACGTTCGGCGAGCAAAGCGAGTTTTCACTCGCATTGCTGGAAAAGACCGGCTGGCCGCGTGTCGACATCGTCTACGCGTACGCCAACCTGCAGGCCGATCTGATCGATTTTCTAGCCAGCGCGGCTGACGGCATCGTGCTGGCGGGCGTGGGCGATGGCAACGCCACCGACCTGGCCATCGAAGGCCTGCGCCGGGCGGCGGACGATGGCGTGGCGGTCGTGCGATCCAGCCGCACCGGCAGCGGGTTCGTGGCGCGCGATGTCGAAGTCGACGACGCCGCCTTGGGTTTTGTCGCGGCGCGCGACCTGAACCCCCAGAAGGCGCGCATCCTGCTGATGCTCGCCCTGACGGTCACGCGCGATCCGGCTGCCCTGCAGCAGATCTTCGACCGTTACTGAACCATGGACCGCGGCGGCTAGGCCGTCGCGGCGCCTTGCTGCGCAAGCCCCAGGTTGGTCCGCAGCATGTCGTACACCTGCCGCGTCAGCGGATTGATGAGATCACGCCTTATCCACAGGAAGTACGTCACATCCGGCAGCGGTGGCAGTCCTTCCTTCTCTCCCAGCACCCGCATCTCCGGCCCCAGCAGTTCCACGCTGCGCGCCGTCACCCCCAGGCCCGCGCGTAGCGCCGCCTTGATCCCCACCAGATTCGGCGCCACGTAGTTCGTGTGCCAGCGCACCTGCGCCTGCTCCAGTGCATTGAGCGCCAGCCGGCGGAAGATGCTGGGCTCGTCCGCCAGCACCAGGGGTACGGGTGAGTGGGCATCGTGCACGTAATCTGCGGACGCCAACCATACCGTCGGCGACGTGCGCAACGCCACGCCCTCGAAGTCCTGGTCAAAGCGCGTCGAAATAGTCAGATCGATTTCACCGGCGCGCAGCGCATCCATCAGAAACGGACTGCGATCCACCCGGATCTCCAGTTTCACGCGGGGTGCGACGCGTGCGATGTGCGTCAGCAGCGTCGGCAGGATCGTGTCCGCCACGTCCAGCGGTGCACCCAATCGTAGATCGCCTTCCAACGGCCCGGCCTGCAACGCCCGCAACGCTTCGTCATTGATGGCCAGCATGTGCCGCGCGTATTCGACCAGCCGCCGGCCGTGGGAAGACAGCACCTTGTTGCGGCCCTGCTTTTCAAATAGGGGCAGGCCGATCATGGACTCGAGCCGCTGCATCTGCTGCGTGATGGCCGACTGCGTCTTGTGCAGCCGGTTGGCGGCTTCCGAGAATGTTTCATGCTGGGCGATTGCCGTCAGCGTGCGCAGCAGGTCAAGGTCAAGGTTCCGCATCAGGGCGTTGAAAACGGGTTCAGGGATAACCCGACACATTAGCAGCCCTAATGGAATGTTCAAGCAATTTAAATTGTTGACGCGTGAACCGGGCGATACAGTGAGTGCAATAACTCATGAAACAAGAGGGAACGTCGACGTGAGCACTGCACATCCTCAACAGGCCGGCATCGATAGCGCGGTCGAAAATATTAAAAAAACTGTAGGAAATAAGGGCCTGAACCGCGACAGCCTGCAATCTGTCCTGGACGAGCTGGTTGCCCTGGCCGGCAACACCGCCTGGTGGGGCGCCGACCGCTATCCGCCGCCTGAAGGCGACGAACGCCAGGCCCGTTACCTCATCGCCGAGGACGCCGACAAGAGCTACGCGCTTTATCTGAACGTGATGCGCCCCGGCAAGAAGATCGTGCCGCACAACCACACCACCTGGGCGTGTATCGCCGCGGTCGAGGGCGTGGAATACAACTACGTGTACGACCGCATCGACGACGGCTCGCAACCCGGCGTCGGCAAGCTGGAAAAGGTCGACACCGTCGTCGTCGGCCCCGGCAGCGGCATCGCCTTGATGCCCGACGACATCCACGCCGTGGAGATCCAGGGCGACAGCGTCATCCGCCACCTGCACATGTACGGGCGCGCGCTGGAAACTTTGGACCAACGCCTGGGCTTCGATCTGGAGACCGGCACCTGCAAGATCATGCCCATCGGCGTGCAGACGCGGCGCTGATCATGAGCAAACCCTTCCGGTCTGCAACGCGCCTGCTGCGCGCGGGACGTCCTCATCAAGGCTGGGTCAATACCCCGGTCACGCGCGCCAGCACATATGTCTTTGACAGTGTGCAGGCGTGGCGCGAGACGCGGGCGCGCCGCGAACAGGAGCGCCTGCCATCCTACGGCGCGCGCGGCACCGACAGCACGCACGCATTGGAAGATGCGCTGATCGAACTGGAAGAGGGCTATCGCGCCAAGCTGTACCCCACGGGGCAGGCCGCGATCGCCACTGTGCTGCTCGCCTATCTTCGCGCGGGCGATCACGTGCTGCTGACCGATGCCGTGTACGAGCCGGTGCGCCGGTTCTGCGCCGAACACCTGACGCGCCTGGGCATCGAATTCACGTACTACCGCCCCGACGGCCAGGGCATCGAGCCGCTGATCCGGCCCAATACCCGCATGATCTACGCCGAGTCGCCGGGGTCCCTGACGTACGAGATGCCGGACCTCACCGAGTTATCCACAACTGCAAAAAAACACGGCTGCTGGCTGGCTGTGGATAACACGTGGGCGTCCGGTTTGCTGCAAAAACCGCTCGCATTGGGCGCCGACATTTCCATCCTGGCCGCCACCAAATACCTCGGCGGCCACGCCGACGTGATGATGGGCGCGGTCATCACCAACGATCGTGCCTGGCGTGCACTGGAACGCGCAACGATCGACTTTGGCCAGACGGTTGGGGCCGACGACGCTTACCTGGTGCTGCGCGGCATGCGCACGCTGCCGTTGCGCATGGCGCAGCACGCGCGCAGCGCGCTGCAGATCTCGCAGTGGTTGCAGGCGCGGCCCGAAGTCTCGCGCGTCTTGAATCCCGCCTTGCCGGGCGATCCCTCGCACGCTATCTGGCGGCGCGATTGCATTGGCGCCAATGGCCTCCTGACGATCGAACTTTCCGACGCCTACACCGAGGCCGACGCCGAAAGGCTTATCGACAGCCTTCAGCTCTTTGGCATCGGCGCATCGTGGGGCGGCTTCGAAAGCCTGGTGATTCCGGTCTTTCTGCAGAACTCGCGATCGCTTCCCGGCTATCAGGCCAGCGGTCCCATGCTGCGCCTGCATATCGGCCTGGAAGATCCTGACGACCTCATCGCCGACCTGGAACGCGGTCTTGCCGCGCTGACCCAACCCCTTCGCTCCCTCCGAATCTCATGATGCAGTCCTCTCACGACCAACAAGCCGCCAGCGTCGATTCGCATACGCTCAAGCAGTGGCTGCACGATGGCGGCGAGATCGCGCTGCTGGACGTGCGCGAACATGGCCAGTATGGCGAGTCCCATCTCTTCTACGCCGCGCCGGTGCCGTACAGCAGGCTCGAAATCGACATCGTGCGTCTTGCGCCGCGTCGTGGCGTGCGCGTTGTCGTCTACGACAACGGCGGCGATGACGACACCGCGGCGCGTGCTGCGCGCGCACTGGCCGCGTTGGGCTACACCAACGTGCACCGATTGGCGGGCGGGCTGGCGCAGTGGCAGCGTGATGGCTACGCGGCATTCGCGGGCGTCAACGTGCCCAGCAAGACCTTCGGCGAACTGGCCGAAGAGGTTTTCCACACCCCCCGCATCGGCGCCCGCGAACTGGCCGAACGTCAACGCCGCGGCGACGACCTGATCGTGCTGGACGGCCGTCCGTTTGCGGAATACCAGAAGATGAGCATTCCGGGCGGCATCTGCTGCCCCAACGGCGAACTGGCGCTGCGCGCTCATACGCTCGCGACGCGCCCGGACACCACTATCGTGATCAACTGCGCCGGCCGCACCCGCAGCATCATCGGCGCGCAGACGCTGATCAACCTTGGCGTTCCCAATCCCGTCTACGCGCTCGAAAACGGCACGCAGGGCTGGTATCTGGAGGACTTGCAGCTCGAGCACGGCGCGCGCCGCCGTTATGCCGACGACATTTCGCAAGACGACGTTCCGGCGCTGGCGCAGCGCTCCGCGCAGCTTGCCCGGCGTCATGGCGTGCCGTCGGCAAACGCGGCGCAGGTACAGACCTGGCTAGGCGATTCGGCGCGCACGACGTTTCTGTGCGATGTGCGCAGCGCCGAGGAATTCGCCCAGGGTTCGCTGCCGGGTGCGCAGCACGCACCGGGCGGCCAGCTTATCCAGGCGACGGACCAATACATCGCCGTGCGCGGCGCACGCATCGTCGTGTTCGATGCGGAAGGCGTGCGCGCCCCTGTTGTCGCGAGCTGGTTGCGGCAGATGGGCTGGGACGCTTGCACGCTCGACGAAGGAAGCGGCGCGACGCTGCCGAACGACGTGGCCGCGGCGCCGATGCCGGCGATCACGGTATTGTCCGATGCGCAACTTGCGGATGCGCTGGCGCAGGGCGCGCAGGCGATCGATATCCGCCCCAGCATGCGGCACCGGGCGCGCCACGTCGCCGGCGCGCGCTGGTCGATCCGGCCGCGTCTGGAACGGCTGACTCTCGATCCCGCACGTCCCGTCATCCTGCTGGCCGAGGACGCCGCACTGGCGGCCTGGGCGGCGAACGATCTTCGCGTATTGGGCGTTTCAGACGTCAAGGCGAACACGGGCACGCCCGAAAGCTGGACCGCGCAAGGGATTGCGCTGGAGTCCACGCCCGCCGACCCACCCGACAGCGACTGCATCGACTACCTCTTTTTCGTGCATGACCGCCACGACGGCAACAAAGCGGCGGCGCGCCAGTACCTGGCCTGGGAAACCAACCTCGTCAAGCAGATCGACGAGCGGGAACGTGCCACCTACCGGTTCCCCGGGGCTCCGGCCGGCTGACGCCCGCCGCCGCGCCGACACGCGCGGCGATACCCACGCTTCAACCTGATCAGTACGCCCCGGCGGCCTTTGCCGGCGGGGTGCGGACGGTTCATGGCGAACCGGAATGCAAAGGACGGCCGAGTATCCGGCCGCCAACTCAAGGGGAAATCCAGATGAAGCAACACGCATTGCACGCTTGCAAGACCGCCGCCGCCGCGATGGCCGGCCTGTTGTGGGGCGTCACGGCGCACGCGCAGGCGCCAGCGCCGTTGGCGGACTATCCGAAGCAGGCCATCACCGTGGTCTCGCCGTTTCCTCCCGGCGGCGGCAACGACGGCGTTGCGCGTCTGATCGCGCAGGAACTGGGCGCCATCACGGGCCAGAGCGTGGTGGTCGAGAACCGTTCTGGGGCGGGCGGCAACGTCGGCACCGCGCAGGTCTCGCGCGCCAAGCCCGACGGCTACACCCTCGTGATGTCGCAGACCAGCGTCATGGCCGTCAATCCGCGCTTGTACAAGAATGTGGGCTTCGATCCGCTCAAGGACTTCGTGCCGATCTCGCAGATCACCTCGGCGCCGCTCGTGCTCGTGTCGCGCGCGGACGGGCCGTACAAGACGCTGGACGCCTATCTGGCAGCGGCACGCAAGCAGCCGGGTGTCATTACGTATGCCACGCCCGGCAACGGCACGATGAGCCACCTGATGGGCGCGCTGGTGTCCAAGAAGGCCGACGTCAAGCTGGTGCACGTGCCGTACCGCGGCGCCGCGCCCGCCGTGACGGATCTCCTGGGCGGTACCGTCGACATGCTGATCACGTCACCTGCATCGGCCGAGCCTATGGTGGCCGCCGGAAAACTGCAGATCCTCGCCATGAGCCATGGCGACGGCGTCGGCGTGTTCAAGCGCGCACCCACGTTGAAGCAGGCCGGACTTGAAGGCATCACCGCCGACGACTGGTACGGCCTCTTCGCACCCGCCGGCACGCCGCCCGAGCGCGTTGCGTACCTGGCGCAGGCCGTGGACCGCGCCATGAAGTCGCCCGCCGTGATCGCCAAGATCAACAGCGGCGGAAGCCAACCCGTCGGCAGCGCGCCGGACGCCTTCAAGAGCCGGCTGCAGCAGGACACCGCGTACTGGGCCGAAATGGTGAAGACGGCGGGCGTGTCGCTGGACTGAACGCGTTTGCGCACCCTAGGGAAACCACGGGGAGCGGCGTGTGTGTGCAGGGCGAGCCAGCGGGATGCCGTTCAATCACAGGGCAGGGCACGTTTGCCAACATGTGGCATCGTGACTAGACTGGAAAAACGTGCAGTCCCGCGCAACGCTTCAGCCACAAGGTGAACAAGCATGCACGCACTAGGGGTAGCAACGCTGGAAGACGCAGAGCGGCTGGTCCAATCCAGCCCGCTCTCGCATATCAAGGTGGGCCTGTCCGACGTCGACGGCGTCATGCTGGGCAAGTACCTGCGGCGCGACAAGTTTCTGGGCGCCTTGCGATCCGGCCTCGCGTTTTGCGACGTGGTCCTTGGATGGGACCTCGACGACCAGCTCTACGACAACACCCGCTACACCGGCTGGCACACGGCATACCCCGATGCAAAAATGCGGATCGTGCCGCAGAGCGCGCGCCGGCTTCCTTTGGAGCAAGGCCCCGGCGGCGAGGACATGCTGCTGTTCCTGGCCGAATTCGAAGGCGATGCCGCCGCCATCTGTCCGCGCCGTCTGCTGCACCGCGTGATCGATCGCGCCGCGGACATGGGCTATGACGTCTACGCCGCACTGGAGTACGAGTTCTTCATGTTCCGCGAGACGCCGCACTCGGTCCG
This sequence comes from Achromobacter sp. ACRQX, assembly GCF_022346505.1. NCBI lineage: Bacteria > Pseudomonadati > Pseudomonadota > Betaproteobacteria > Burkholderiales > Alcaligenaceae > Achromobacter > Achromobacter sp. ACRQX. The sequence goes on along the minus strand of NZ_JAKRML010000031.1, from coordinate 4,498 downwards.
CGCCAAGCACTACCGCAACATGGAGAATTGGACGCCGGGCAATTTCGGATACTCGGTGCTGCGCAGCACGGTCGAGGGAGACTTCTACCGCAAGCTGCTCGACCTGTGCGAACGCATGGACATGCCCATCGAAGGCCTGCACACCGAAACCGGCCCGGGCGTGCTGGAAGCGGCGCTTGCTGTGGACCGGGCGGCGGCCGCGGCCGACAAGGCATTTCTGTTCAAGACCTTCACCAAGGCGCTCGCGCAGCAGAACGGCCTGATGGCCACCTTCATGGCGAAGTGGTCGCACGAGCATCCCGGACAGAGCGGCCACATCCATCTGTCGCTGCGCCACCACGACACGGATCGATCGGCCTTCTTCGACGAGTCGCAGCCGCATGGCGTCAGCAGCACGCAGGCCGCCTTCATGGCGGGTGTGCAGCACTATCTGCCCGAGTTCACCGCGTTGTACGCGCAGACCATCAACAGCTATTCGCGCCTGGTGCCCGGCTACTGGGCCCCGCTGGACGCCACCTGGGGCATGGAAAACAGGACGACGGCGCTGCGGCTCATTCCGGGCAGCGACAAATCGCAGCGCGTCGAAGTGCGCATCGGCTCGGCCGACGCCAATCCCTATCTGGCCCTGGCCGCGGCGCTGGCGTCCGGGTTGCACGGCATCGAACAGGGACTGACGCCCGAGCCGATGGTGCAGGGCAACGCCTACACGCAGGAGTTTCCGGCGCATCTGCATCTGCCCACCACCTTGTGGGAGGCCGCGCAGCGTCTACGTGGATCCGAGGCGGCGCGCCTGCTGTTCGGCGACGCGTTCGTCGAGCACTATGCCGCGACGCGCGAGTGGGAAGAGCGGCAGTTCCGGCGCCATGTGACCGATTGGGAGTTGGCGCGCTACTTCGAAATCATCTGAACTGTTCATCGCCACCAGGGCCGCCATGACCGACGAACTGATCACCATCAGCCCAATAGACGGACGCGAGGTCGTCCGCCGCGCATATGCCAGCGATGCGCAGATCGCGCAGGCGCTGGCCAACGCACAGGGCGCGCAGCCGGAATGGCACGCGCTCGGCATCACCGCGCGGGGGCGCATCGTCGAGGCCGCCGTGGCGCATTTCGTGGCGGCCAAGGATGAGATCGCGCGCGCCATCACCATCCAGATGGGCCGCCCGTTGCGCCACGCGCCCGGCGAGGTGGACGGCTTTGCGGCCCGGGCGCGCCACATGATCGGCATCGCGGAAACAGCGCTCGCACCCATCGCCGCGCCCGCGCAAGCCGGCTTCACACGTTTCATCAGCCGCGAGCCCATCGGCGTGGCGCTCACCATCGCGCCGTGGAACTATCCCTTGCTGACCGCGGTGAACAGCATCGTGCCCGCGTTGATGGCGGGCAACACCGTCATCCTCAAGCATTCGGACCAGACGCCGCTGTGCGCGGAACTCATCGATCGCGCGTTTCGAGACGCGGGGGCGCCGAGAGGCGTCTTTCAATACCTGCACGCCAGCCACGACATCACCCAGCGGCTGATCCGCGCTCCCGAGATCGGCCATGTGTCCTTTACCGGCTCGGTGCGGGGAGGGCGCGTCGTCGAGGAAAGCGCGGCGGGCCGCTTCATCGGCGTCGGGCTGGAGCTGGGCGGAAACGATCCGGCCTATGTGCGAGAAGACGCCGACCTTGACGCGGCGGCAGAGTCTTTGGTCGACGGCGCTTTCTTCAATGCCGGCCAGTCCTGTTGCGGCATCCAGCGCATTTACGTGGCGCGCGGCGTACATGACGCGTTTGTCGAGCGCGCTGTTGCCTTGACGCACCGCTACGTGCTGGGCAATCCGCTGCAGCCGGACACGACGCTTGGTCCCGTTGTGCGTGCCCGCGCGGCGGCAGAGATTCTCGACGTCATCGAACAGGCGGTCAGTTCAGGTGCGGTAAATCTGATTGATCACTCGCATTTCAAAAATGCGAGTGAAGGCTCATCTATGAGCAAAAGCTCGTGTTATGTGGCGCCCGCTTTACTGACTCAGGTTGACCACCGGATGCGCATCATGAGCGACGAGTGCTTTGGTCCGGTGGTTGGCATCATGCCGGTCGACAGCGACGATCAAGCCATCGCGCTGATGAACGACAGTCCGTATGGATTGACCGCCGCGGCCTATACGCAGGACGAAGCCGCCGCGCTGCGTATCGGCAGGCAGCTGCGCACCGGCACGTTCTTCATGAACCGCTGCGACTACCTCGATCCGGCGCTGGCGTGGACGGGCGTCAAACAATCGGGACGGGGCGTGTCCTTGTCGGCCGTCGGATACGAACAGCTCACGCAGCCCAAGTCTTTTCATCTGCGCAGCCTCTGACGCCGCGCCATCAGGATTCGCATCATGACCGTCCCCGCCGTCAACTGGAACTATCCCACCAACATCAAGTCAGGCCCCGGGCGCATCAAGGAGCTTGCGGGCTATTGCCGCGAGCTCGGCATGACACGCCCATTGCTCGTGACGGATCCGGGGCTCGCTGCGTTGCCCATGGTTCGCGACGCGGTAAGCGCGTGCCGCGATGCGGGGCTGAATTGCGCGGTGTTCCACGACATCAAGGGCAATCCGACCGGTCGCAACGTCGATGACGGCGTGGCTGCGTTCAGGCGAGGGCAACATGATGGTGTGATCGCATTCGGCGGCGGCTCCGCGCTTGATGCGGCAAAGGCCATTGCATTGATGGCCGTGCAGGACCGGCCCCTATGGGACTTCGAAGACATCGGCGACAACTACCTGCGCGTCAATGCCGCTGCCATGGCGCCCGTCGTGGCCGTGCCCACCACCGCGGGCACGGGCTCCGAAGTCGGGCGCGCCTCCGTCATCACCGATGAGGTCGCGCAAGTAAAGCGCATCATCTTCCACGCCCGCATGCTGCCGTCCATCGTGATCCTGGACGCCGAACTCACGGTCGGCCTGCCGCCGAAAATCACGGCTGCCACGGGCATGGATGCGCTATCGCACAATCTCGAGGCCTATTGTTCGCCGGTCTTTCATCCCATGGCGGCCGGCATCGCACTCGAAGGCATGCGCCTCATCAAGGAGTATCTGCCGCAGGCCGTCGCCGATGGCGCCGACCTGCAGGCGCGTCAGCAGATGCTTACCGCCTCATGTATGGGCGCCACCGCGTTTCAGCGCGGCCTGGGCGCGATGCACGCGCTCGCACATCCGCTCGGCGCGCTGTATGACGCACACCACGGGATGCTCAACGCCATCCTCATGCCTTATGTCTTGAAAGCCAACGAGCATGCGGTCGCGCCGCGTCTTGAAGCGCTCGCTCGCTACCTCGGCCTGCCGCAGCAGGGACCCGGGGCGGTGCTTGAGTGGGTGCTGGGGCTGCGCCAGGCAGTCGGCATCCCCCACACGCTGGCGGAAATCGGCTTGGACGATGCCCAGGCGGAGCGGGTAGGGCGCATGGCGAGCCAGGATCCGTCCGCCGGAACCAACCCGGTAAATTTCTCCGCAGAAAAATATTCTCAGCTTTTCCGTGCAGCAATTCGCGGAAACCTGTAAGCTTCGCCCCCTCTGCGCGGAAACGCGGCGGAGGTGGAACTGAAATTTTGAATTTTTCGTCCGAATGGTTTGACAGCGGATTTGAAAGTGTTCATAATCTCAAGTTCTCCGCTGGAGGGGTGCCCGAGTGGTTAAAGGGGGCAGACTGTAAATCTGTTGGCCTTGCGCCTACGTTGGTTCGAATCCAACCTCCTCCACCAGAGACCCATACCTAAATCCAGGCGCGGTTTGCCTGGATTTGCAATGTAAGGCCCGAAAAAATGGGCGGCCTTCGCAAAGAAGGCGGCAAAGTTTTAAGGGCCTACGTTTCGAAGGGTTGGGAAGCGAGAAGGTGAAAGGGTTTGCCGCGGGTGTAGCTCAATGGTAGAGCAGAAGCCTTCCAAGCTTACGACGAGGGTTCGATTCCCTTCACCCGCTCCAAGATTTTTAAATGCCCATGTGGCTCAGTGGTAGAGCACTCCCTTGGTAAGGGAGAGGTCGCGCGTTCGATCCGCGCCATGGGCACCACAAATTCCAAATTCTTTTCTTCAGTCAGAAGCGCAATCCAGGTCAGGAGTCAGCCATGGCAAAAGGCAAGTTTGAACGTACCAAGCCGCACGTGAACGTGGGTACGATTGGTCACGTTGACCACGGCAAAACGACGTTGACGGCGGCGATCACGACCGTTCTGTCGACCAAGTTCGGCGGCGAAGCCAAGGGCTACGACCAGATCGATGCAGCTCCTGAAGAAAAGGCCCGCGGCATCACGATCAACACGGCCCACGTCGAGTACGAAACGGAAACGCGTCACTACGCGCACGTTGACTGCCCGGGCCACGCTGACTACGTCAAGAACATGATCACGGGCGCCGCCCAGATGGACGGCGCGATCCTGGTCGTGTCGGCCGCTGACGGCCCCATGCCGCAAACGCGTGAGCACATCCTGCTGAGCCGCCAGGTTGGCGTGCCGTACATCATCGTCTTCCTGAACA
>NZ_JAKRML010000030.1:0-77750 GCF_022346505.1 Achromobacter sp. ACRQX | reverse complement strand
CGCCCCCACCCGCCGCCATCGTGCCGCCCCGCCGCCGTTTTCTGACTGGCGCGCTTGCGCTCGCCAGCACCGGCGCGGCCGCTGCCTATGTCGGCAATGCGTTCTACCCGCTGAACAACGTTGCCGCCGACGCGGCCACCGCAACGGGCGAGCGCCGCCGCTACCTGCTGTCGGACGGCAGCCAGCTTTTGCTCGACGCGCGCAGCCGCGTCAACCTGGACTTCACGCCTGCGTATCGTCAGGTCCGTCTGCTGGATGGCGCCGTGACCGTGTCGGTCGCACCCGATTCCCGCCGTCCTTTCCTGGTGCAGACTGCCCAGGGCACGGTCCGCGCGCTCGGCACCCGCTACATGGTGCGCCAGCAGGCGCAGCGTACGGTCGTCGTGGTGCACGAACACGAAGTCGAGGTCGAGACCATGTCCGGGGCGCACGGCACCATTCGCGCCGGCACCGGCGCCCGCTTCGACAATGCCCGCATGGACACGCCGCGCGCCGAGCTCATGGCCGAAGCCGCTTGGGAATCGGGCTGGGTTGAGGCCCGTGGCCGTCCCCTGGGCGAAGTCATTGCGGCGCTGCGCCCCTATCGCAGCGGCACCTTGCGCGTGTCCATGGCCGCAGGCGGCTTGCCCGTGTCCGGCCATTTCCCGTTGGACGACACCGACGCCGCGCTGGACAGCCTGCAAGACCAGATGCCCATCCAGGTGCGCCGTTTCACGCCCTGGTTCGTTTCCATCAACGTCGCCGCCTGACAACGTCCGCCCCGAAGGTATGCCGGGCGGCGCGGTTTCCGTTGTATACTCGACACCTAGTTTTTATCCAGTGGTTTGTCCATTGGTTTTATCGATAGGCGCCGCGAATTTTCCTCATGTTTTCAAGAGGATCTGACGCAAGGGTTCTCCAACCCGGGAATTCTTCCCAGCAGCGCCCTCCCGCCCGGTTGACGGGCGCTCCATCGGTTAAAGCGACATTAAAAGCTTGCATTCCCCACGGGACTTGCTACAATGTTCGACTTTGCCGAATTCAACTTACAAAGCAACATGGCCAATACCGCCCAAGCCCGCAAGCGCGCTCGCCAATCCGTTGAGCGCAACAAGCACAATTCCAGCCTGCGCTCGATGCTGCGCACCGCCATCAAGCGCGTTCGCCAATCCATCGCCGCTGGCGACAAGGCTGCGGCTGGCGAAGTGTTCCAGAAGGCCACCAGCGTGATCGATCGCGTGGCTGACAAGAACATCATCCACAAGAACAAGGCCGCTCGCCACAAGAGCCGCCTGGCTGCCGCCATCAAGGCGCTGGCCTAAGCCATTCTGCCGCCCCGGTCTTCCGGGGCGACACGAATACGGCAAATAAAGAAGGATGCCCACGCGCATCCTTTTTTGTTGTCTGCACCGTTTGTCTGAGCGGTTCGCTGCGCGCCCCAAGGCCCAGCACCTGCGTCTCAGCCGGCCTACCGGGCCGACCCCTCTCGGGCGTGCCCTGCCCCGCTTCATGCGGATTCTGCTGCCGCCAGCCTGCCCTTGATGGCTGCCGCGGCGTCGTGCAGCGATTCCATGAACGCGGCGACCAGCGGATTGCCCGGACGGTGTTCCGGAAACACCACATTCACGCGGAACGGAAACGACCGTGTCAGCGGCCGGATGTGCAGCCCTCGTCCCACGAAGTCCAGCGCGGTCAGCGGATTGACGATCGCCAGGCCCAGTCCTTGTCGCACGAATGTGCAAACCGACACCGCAGTAGGCGTTTCCACAACGGAGCGGGGCAACACGCCCGCCTGGGCGAACGCTTCGTCGATCTGGACGCGGTAGGGATCGCTGGGGGACAGACTGACGAAGGAATGCCCTTCAAAATCCGCCAGCTCGACCGCCGCGCGCGCCAGCAGCGGATGGCCGTCAGGCAGCACGCAGACCTCGTCAACCTGCACCAGCAACTCCAGCCGGGTGCCGGCTGGCGCGGCATCGTGTTCGGTCAGGCCCAGGTCGTAGCGCTGCGCTGTCAGCCACTCCTCGAGCAGCGGAGACTCCTGGGTTTCGACGGACAGGCTCACGCCGGGGTGTTGGCCATGAAAACGCTGAAACGCATCAGGCAGTATCGAATGCGAAAACGCCGGCAGGGTGATCACCGACAGTTGCCCTTCGCGAAACGCTCGCAGACGGGCCGCGGCGGACGCCACGCGCTCAAGGCCGGCGTAGGACTGCCGCACCTCTTCAAAGAGCGCCAATGCCGGCATCGTGGCCCGCAGACGCCCCGCAATCCGTTCGAAGAGAGCGAAACCGATCGTTTGCTCCATCCGGGCCAGTTCGCGGCTGACGGTGGGCTGCGACGTGTTGAGCAGATCGGCGGCCTTCGTCACGCTGCCCGCGATCATCACCGCGCGGAAGACTTCGATATGCCGATGCGTGAGCATCGCGCCTCCCATATCAGGAATGAATCGGTGTCGAAAATCAAAGCATTTTACTGGATGGACCAACGCAGGCATCATGCCGCCTTCGCTTCACTTCCCACAGGGTTCCTTTCATCATGACCTTCGATCCGCGCCAGCTCACCCAACTTGCCGCCGAACACGGCACGCCGCTTTGGGTGTACGACGCCGCCATCATCCGCGAACGCATCGCCCAACTGCGCCGCTTCGACACGATCCGCTACGCGCAGAAGGCGTGCTCGAACCTGCACATCCTGCGCCTGATGCGCGCGCAAGGTGTGGTGGTGGACGCGGTATCCCTGGGCGAGATCGAACGCAGCCTGGCCGCCGGCTTCGACCCGCGCAGCGAACCGGAAGGCATCGTCTTCACGGCCGACCTGATCGACCACGCCACGCTGGCCACCGCGCTCAAGCACGGCATCACGGTCAACGCCGGGTCGCTGGACATGCTGTCGCGTGTGGGCCAGGCGTCTCCGGGCCATCGCGTCTGGTTGCGCATCAACCCGGGCTTTGGCCACGGCCATAGCAACAAGACCAATACCGGCGGCCCGCAAAGCAAGCACGGCATCTGGATCGACGATGTGGCCGAGGCGATCTCCATCGTGCGCCGCCACGGCCTGAAGCTGGTGGGCGTGCACATGCACATCGGTTCGGGCGTGGACTACGGCCATCTTTCCAGCGTGTGCGACGCCATGGTGGACGTGGTGAAGTCGCTGGATCACGACATCGAAGCCATTTCGGCGGGCGGCGGGCTGTCGATCCCCTACCGCGACGGCGAGCCGCGCATCGACTGCGATCACTACTTCGAGCAATGGGATGCCGCGCGTCAGCGCATTGCCCAGTATCTGGGTCATGAGATCCGCCTGGAGATCGAACCCGGCCGCTTCCTGATCGCCGAGTCCGGCGTGCTTGTCGCCGAAGTGCATTCGATCAACCGGCGTCCCGAGCGCGACTTCGCGCTGGTTGACGCGGGCTTTAACGATCTGATGCGCCCGGCCATGTATGGCAGCTATCACCGGATCTCGGTGCATGCGCCGGACGGCAGCGACCCGCAGGACGCGCCGCAGACGCGCATTGCGGTGGCCGGCCCGCTGTGCGAATCGGGCGACGTATTCACGCAGAACGAAGGCGGCGTCATGACCGACCAGTTGCTGCCTCGTCCGCGCATCGGCGACTTCATGGTCTTTCACAACGCCGGTGCTTACGGTTCGTCGATGTCCTCGAACTACAACAGCCGACCGCTCGCACCGGAGGTTTTGCTGGACCAGGGCGAGGCACGCCTGATCCGGCGCCGCCAGACCGTGGCCGAGCTGCTCGCGCTGGAAGAGTAAACCGCCTGTAAATGCAAACGGCGCCGGACAGTTTGCCTGTCCGGCGCCGGCGTAGCGGTTTCGCTCGCAACGGCCAGCGCCCCACGGGGGCCTGGCGCATCAAGACATCAGGTCGGGAACGCCTCGCGCAACGCGAAGGTCGCCTGCTTGAATACGCCCAGGTCAGTCCCCACGGCCACGAAGTGCATCCCCATGTCCAGATAACGGCGCGCGTCGGCATGCACGGGCGCCAGAATACCCACCGCCTTGCCTTGCGCAGTCACGCGCTGGTGCAGGTGGCGGATCGCCTCCTGCACCTCGGGGTGGCCGGGGTTGCCAATATGACCCAATGCCGCGGCAAGGTCCGACGGGCCAATGAACACGCCGTCCACGCCTTCGACGGCGGCGATCTCGTCCACCGCCTCGATGCCGGGACGGCTTTCGATCTGCAACAGCACGCAGATGTTGTCGTTGATGGTGTGCAGATAATCCGGCACCGTGCCGTAGCGGTTGCTGCGCATCGCGCCCGCCACGCCGCGGATGCCTTGCGGCGGGTAGCGTGTGGCGGCCACCGCGCGGCGCGCATCTTCTTCGGATTCGATGAAGGGAATCAGCAGGTTGTAGAAACCGATATCCAGCAGGCGCTTGATCTCGACCGGATCGTTCCAGGACGGACGCCCCACGGCCGCGCTGGCGCTGCCCTGCAGGGCCTGGAGCTGCTGCAGGAACATCGGCACCTCGTTGGGCGAGTGTTCGCCATCCAGAAGCAGCCAGTCGAAATCCGCCAGGCCGACGAGTTCGGCGGTGATGTGGCTGGACATGCACATCCAGAATCCGATGAGCCGCTCGCGGGCCAGGATGCGTTGCCGGAAGCGATTGGGAAGAGGTGAATTCATTGCTGACCTCATGTCTTGAAAAGTGAACTTGGAATCCGATGGCCACGGGACCGCAAAGCGCCCCGGGCTTCTTGCGCGCGGGCCACGACCGGTCAGGCGGGATCCAGCAGATACGGCGTGCCAGCGCGCTCGCAGATGCCGCGCAGGCGTTCGGCCAGCGCTGCGGGAATCGGGATGCCCTCGCGCAGCCGGCGCATGCGCTCGGCCGCTTCGGGCTCGCCCGCCACCAGCACGGGTTCGGCGGGATCGGCGGGCGGCGTGTCGTGCATGGCGTCGATCATGTCGTCCATGTCGGTTTCGAACGACCCGGCCGCGCGGAAGGCGTCGGGGTTGAGCGCCAGGAAGAAATGTCCGACGTCGTCGGGCTCGCCGGGGCCGCGCGTACCCGCACGCCGCGCAGCGAACGCGCTGCCGCTGAGCGTGCCGCCCAGGATCTGCGCCATCATCGCCAGGCCATAGCCTTTGTGGCTGCTCATGGCGGTGGTGCCGCCCAACGGCGTGAGGCCGCCCTCGGGGCGCTTGAAGATGTACTGCATGGCCGCATCCGCGTCCGTGACCGGCGCGCCCTGCCCGTCCACCGCCCAGCCCGGCGGCAGCGGCTTGTCCAGGAAGTCGTAGACCTTGACCTTGTTGGCCGCGACGGTCGTCGTCGCCATGTCGAGCACGAAGGGTTCGTTGTAGGCGGCGGGCGCACCGAACGCGATGGGATTGGTGCCCAGCATCGGCATCGCGCCGCGCGTGGGCACCATGATGACGCCGTTGGCGCTGCTGGTGACCAGTCCCACCACGCCGCGCTCGACGGCGATGCGCGCATAGACGCCGGCCGCGCCGAAGTGGTGCGAGTTGCAGACCGAGACAGCGCCCACGCCGTGTTCCAGCGCCTTGTCCACGGCCAGGTTCATGGCCTGCGCGGCGACCGGATAGCCCAGGCCGCCCATGCCGTCGATCAGCGCACTGGCGCCGCCGTCACACACCACGCGGGCCCGGGCGTCCAGCCGCAGCGTGCCGGCGCGCCATTTGTCCTCATAGGCGGGCAGCATGGAGATGCCATGCGAATCGATGCCCAGCAGGTCCGTGCGCGCCATCAGGCCCGCGGTGATGTGGGCAAGGTCTTCAGCCATGCCCCATGCCATCAGCACCTGCAGGATCTGTTCTCGCACCTGCTCCACCGGCACGGCCGTGGCGTTTGCTCCGTTCCCTGACACTGTCTGTCTCCTGTCGTCTTGTAGGTGTGGCGGGCGTCGGCAGCGGGGTCAGTCCCGGTCGCGGTCGACCAGTCTGTGCCGCGCCTGACCCAGATGGAATTGCATGGCGACGCGCGCGCGTTCGCCGTCCTGTTCGCGGATGGCGTCCAGGATGGTGGCATGTTCGTCCACAACGCGCTGCGCGCGCTGGCGCGAGCCGGTGCGCGTCAGGTTGAGCGTCAGGCGCATGAATCCGCTGATGGACTCATGGATGCTTTCCAGCACGCCCAGATAGAAGTCGTTGCCGCTGGCCTCGGCAATGCTGGCATGAAAGGCCAGATCCGCTTCGGCGGACACCTGTCCCTTTGCCAGCGTGTCGGCAAACGCGGCGTGAGCGTCGGCAATCTTTCCAAGCTGATCGTCGGTGCGCCGCAGCGCCGCCAGACGCGCGGCATCGCCCTCCAGCGCCACACGCACCTCCTGGGCGCGCAGATAGGCGCTGACATTCTGCACATCGTTGAAGGCCTTCAGGCGCGGCGCAGGCTGGTGGCTGACAAAAGTGCCCAGGCCCTGGTGCGCGGTGATGAGGCCGTCGGCTCGCAGGCGCAGCAAGGCTTCGCGCACGACGGGCCGCGACACGCCGAAGCGTTCGGAGATTTCGTTTTCGGACGGCAGCTTGTCGCCGACGTTCAGTCCGCCGGACACGATCTGTTCGAAGATCTGCCCGTAAAGCTGGTCCGCCAGCCGCACCCGGTGCCCGCGTTCCAGCACCGGCGCGGCGGGCGCTTGCGCCTCGTCGGGCGCGTGCGGCGTGGATGAGGGGGATGCTTTGGGTCGAGCCACGGAAACTCCTGGTAGTAGGGCCTGTCCTCGCGCGGAGAACAGGCCCTGAAAGACTGCTGCGATGCGCGGACGGCGCTCATCGTAACCGCATTGCGTCCGCTGCGCCGCACGCGGTCATGCCGTGGCGGTTTCGCGATCCCAGGCGGCCAGCGCGCGCGCCACGGGCGCCACGCGTTCGCGTTCGGTGCTGGAGATGCCGGTCAGGAGCGGCAGCATCGGGCCCATGTCCGCCACGCCCGACAGCGTCACAGCATCGTGCAGCACGCGAATGGGGCTGATGCCGTCGCGGCAGTCTTCCAGGCCCATGTACTGCTCACGCACGGCTTCGGCTTCGTCGAAGCGGCCTTCTTGCAAGAGATGCAGGAGGCGCATCGAACCGCGCGGCGCCACGCAGACGGATCCGGACGTAAAGCTCTTCAGGCCGAATTCGCGGTAGTGGACAATGGCCGGGCGCTCGCCGATGCCGCTGACGACCCAGCGCGAATCCACGGCTTGCAGCAGCGCGGACAGGTAGGCGTCCTCGGACGGGTTGTCGCGCACGACGGCGTACTTGAAGGCGACGAGACGGCCTTCCTCGATCAGACGTGCCGCGGTTTCCGGGGCCAGGTAGTCGGCCGACTTGATGTAGACCACCGCAGGCTTGCCCAGCGCATCCGTGAAGCGGCGCACGCCGTCGGCCAGCCCGGCGTCGGTATAGGGGAAGGACATGGGCAGCAGCATCGCGGTCGGAAAGGCGCGCGATCGCAGGATGGCGGCCTGGTCCATCATCTTGCCGTAGTCGGGCCCCACCGAGGGCAGGATCCAGGTGTCCGGACCCGCCAGGCTTGCCAGCATGTCCACGATGCGTGCATATTCGCTCACACCCACGTTGTAGAAGTTGGCGTTGCCGCCATACATGACGTTGCGCACGCCGCCCGCTTCCAGGTGGCCGAGCAGCGTCTTGTTGGCCGCTTCGTTCAGCGAGAGATCGGCGTTGCGGGCCAGCGGCGGCACGGCGATGACCGAGCGCTGCAGATCCTGGGCGGTGACCGGGGTGGTTTTCATGGAAGGGGCTCCTGGCGGGTGGGTTGTCAGTGCGGTTGTCAGATAAGTAAGGTGAAAAAAGTATACTTGGTTGACAAGCTATAGCTCAATACCTATATTTGTTTTACAAGTAGTTCGGCAGCACACAGTCGCATGAGGCGCGGGCCGCATGCGGCTTTGAGCTCCCGGCTCGCCGGGAGCGGAATACCCCCAGAAACGATGCGCGGCCACGCGCACACCGAGGAGACGAATTCCATGCATGCAGCCCCTGTGCGAGGCCGGTTTATTGCGGCCGCCCTGCTGACGGCCACCGCCTTTGCCCTGCCGGCCTCGCCGGCTTTCGCGGACTACCCCGAACGCGAGGTCAAGATCATCGTGCCCTTCCCCGCCGGCGGCACTGCCGACATCGCCGCGCGCGTCGTGGCGGCCGAATTGGGCAAGAGCTGGAACAAGCCCGTGGTGGTCGACAACAAGGCGGGCGCCGGCGGCAATGTCGGCTCGGCCGAAGCCGCGCGCGCCACGCCCGACGGCTATACCTTCCTGATGGGCACGGTCAGCACCCACGCCATCAATCAGTCCGTGTACGCCAAGCTGCCCTATGACCCGGTAAAGGACTTCGTGCCGGTGACGCTGGTGATCCCGGTGCCCAACATCCTGGAGGTCAACCCCAAGTTCGCCGACAAGCACGGCATCCGCAACGTGGCGGACCTGATCAAATACCTGAAGGCCAATCCCGACAGCGTCAACATGGCGTCCACGGGCAACGGCACTTCCACGCATCTGTCGGGCGAACTCTTCCAGAGCATGACCGGCACGCGCATGACGCACGTGCCCTACAAGGGCAGCAGCCCCGCCCTCACCGACGTGATGGCCGGGCAGGCGGACCTGATCTTCGACAATCTCCCCTCGTCCATGGGCTTTATCAAGGCCGGCAAACTGCGCCCGCTGGCCGTGACGACCGCCAACCGTTCGCCCGCCCTGCCCGACGTGCCCACGATGGCCGAGGCCGGCGTGAAGGGCTACGAGGCCTCGAGCTGGTTCGGTCTGCTGGCGCCGGCCGGCACGCCGCCCGCCATCGTGGAAAAGGTCCAGCGCGACGTGGCGGCGGCCTTGCAGCAGGAGCCCGTGCGCGCACAGCTTCAGGCGCAAGGCGCGACCCCATCCGGCAACACGCCCGCCCAGTTCAAGCAGTTCATGGCCCAGGAAACCGTCAAGTGGGCCGACGTTGTGAAGAAATCCGGCGCCAAGGTCGACTGACCCTGCGCCGATCCGGGGCCCGTCCGCAACGCGTGAGCGGCGGGCTCTTCATCATCACGCGAACCAGGAGACACCATGAACAAACTGATCAGCGCCGTACTCGCGGCGGGCGCCGTTGTGCTTGGGTCGCCGGCGGCCCTTGCCGCCGGTTACCCGGAAAAGCCCGTCACCATGATCGTGCCCTTCGTGCCAGGCGGATCTTCCGACATCACCGGGCGCTCGGTCACGCCGGCGCTGGCGAAGATCCTGGGGCAGACCTTCGTCGTCGAGAACAAGCCGGGCGCAAACAGCGCGATCGGCGCGCAGGCGCTGGCCCGCTCCACGCCCGACGGCTACACCATGATGGTCGGATCCATCGGCACCTTCGCCATCAACGAAGCCCTGTACAAGAACCTGTCGTACAACCCCAGCAAGGACTTCACCTACCTGACGCAGGCGGTGCGCAACCCCAACGTGCTGGTCGCGGCGACGTCGTTCCCGGCCAGCACCGTGGCCGAACTGGTCGACTACGCCAAGAAGAATCCGAACCGCGTGTCCTACGCCTCGTCCGGCACGGGATCGTCGGACCACCTGTCGGCCGTGCTGTTCCGGCAGCGCACGCAGAGCACCGGCGTCGACGTGCCGTACAAGGGCGGCGGCGCCGCCATCGCGGACCTGATCGGCGGCCAGGTCAACGTGTCCTTCCAGAATCTGGGCGCGGTGCAGAACCACATCAAGGCGGGCAAGCTGAAGGCGCTGGCCATCACGGGCGACACGCGCGCGACCGACCTGCCCGACGTGCCGACGCTGGCCGAGGCCGGCATCAAGGATATGGTCGTGTATTCCTGGCAGGGCTTTGCCGTGCCCAAGGGTACGCCGCAGCCGGTCGTCGACAAGCTGGCCGAGGCCTTGCGCACCGCGCTGCGCGAACCGCAGACGCAGAAGACGCTGCAAGGCCTGGGCTTTGAAGTGGTCGCCAACACGCCGCAGCAGTTCGCGGAATTCCAGCAGGCCGAGGTCAAGCGCTGGAAGGACGTGATCCAGAAAGCCAACATCCAGCTCGAGTAAAGCGGCGGGATGCCCGAAGCCGGGCATCTTTCGTCCGCGGCCCGTCCCGATCCCGCGGAAGCGGGGCGGGCCCGCGGTCTTGCGCATGAATCAAGTAGCATGAACCCTTCGCCACCCAACCGTACGACAACATGACCACCAAGCAACGCATCATCCAGGTCGGCTCGCTGGCCGGCTCTCCCTCCGCCAACAAGCGCCTGGCCGACGGCTATGACGTCATCGAATTGTGGAAGTACCCGGATCGCAAGGCCGCGCTGGCCGAACATGGCAAGGGCGTCACCGCCGTCGTCACGTCCGCGAATTTCGGCGCCAACGCCGAACTCATCAACGCGCTGCCCGACCTGAAGGCCATCTGCAGTTGGGGCGTGGGCTACGAGACGATCGATGTCGACGCCGCGCGCAAGCGTGGCGTGCTGGTCAGCAATACGCCGGACGTGTTGACGGATTGCGTGGCCGATCTGGCCTGGGGCCTGTTGATCGCAGGCGCGCGCCGCATGGGCCAGGGCGAACGCTTCGTGCGTGCCGGCCAATGGGGTCAGGTGCACGGCAGCATTCCGCTGGGGCTGCGCGTCAGCGGCAAGAAACTGGGCATCGTGGGTCTGGGCCGCATCGGCGAAGCCATCGCCAAGCGCGGTACGGGCTTTGACATGGACGTGCGCTATCACAACCGCAGAAAGCGCGACGACGTCGACTATGGCTACGAGGCCTCGCTGACGGACCTGGCCAAGTGGGCCGATTTCCTGATCGTGGCAACCGTCGGCGGACCGAGCACGCGCCACCTGGTGAACCGCGAGGTGCTCGAGGCGTTGGGACCCAAGGGCATCATCGTCAACATTGCACGCGGGCCGGTCATCGACGAGACGGCGCTGGTCGCCGCGCTTGAAGACGGCAAGCTGGGCTGCGCCGCGCTCGACGTCTTCGAACACGAGCCCAAGGTGCCGGAAGCGCTGATCAAGAGCGACAAGGCCGTGCTGCTGCCGCACATCGGCAGCGCCACCGAGGAAACGCGTCTGGCAATGGAAGACATGATGCTGGAGAACCTGCAGTCGTTCTTCGAGAACGGCCGCGTGATCACGCCAGTGGAGTAAGCGAATGCGGCCGCCGCCGGCATGGCGCGCGGCTTGAAGCAGAAATGAAAAAGCCTCTCGGCGCCCATACCGAGAGGCTTTCGACTTTCCGGCCCCCGCGTGTCCGGTCAGTCTTTGTCGCGCAAAGGAACGTGGGCGTCGCCGCCCGGCGCGGTTACTTGGTCGGCGTCGTGGCGCCGGACTTGTGGTTGGTCGCTGCGCCTGCTGAATGCTTGGCGGACGACTTGTCAGCCTTGTGATGCTTGTGATGCGCCTGGGTCTTGGTGTCGCCGGTCTTGCTGGCGCCAGCCGCGAACGCCGACGGCGCGGCAGCGAGGCCAAGGCACAGGGCCGAAGTGGAAAGAAACGCAGCAATGCGGGAGTGAGTCGTCATGTAAGTACTCCTGGTTGGTGAAGGGCATATGCCCTTTTCCGTTACGGGGCGGCACGATGCCGCTAGGCCCGTATGCGGTTGGAAGCTTGCCCGCCAAGAAGGTTCAACACCGAACCACAATTTTTCGGTCACTAAAAAATTGTTGCCCCCACGCCGCACTCGCTTCGCTCGCTTGCTGCCCCCCGAGGGGGCTGCCCCGCCTTCGGGCGGCCGGGCGGCGGGGCGACTATTCTTTTGCAGGTTTACCTTTCAAACGCCAACAGCGCGACGGTCGCAAACAGCATCAGCGCAAAGCAAGCTCTCAGCTTGCGTTCAGGAAGCCGGTACGCAAGCCGCACGCCGATGGGCACGAAGATGAGGCTGCCGATCGCAAGCGGCGCGCCGACCATCCAGTTGGCCTGCCCTGCCCACGTGTAGGTGACGAGCGCGATCATCGAGCCCGGAATCACCATGCTGAGCGCGAGCGCTTGCGCGGCGGTCTGCGGCAGGCGGAAGATCGATGTGATGATGGGAACGGCCAGCACCGCGCCACCCACGCCGAAGAACCCGCCAAGCGTGCCGCACAGCATGCCCAGCACGCTGGCGCGCCGCGGCGTGAAGACGGGCGTGGCGCGTGTCGGCCGCGGTGCGTGATGGGCCGCCGGGCGCGAGGCGCGCCACGTCTGCCAGACGTAGAACAGCGCGATGAAAAACAGGAACACCGCGAAGCTCTGGCGCAGCAAGGTCGAGTCGATGCCCAGCGCCATCTGCGCGCCCACCCACGTGAACACCACGGCGCCCGCCGCACCGGACAACGCGACGCGCTTGTCGATGCGCGTCTGCTGGTTGTATTTGCGCACGGCCATCATGATGGTCGGCAAGACCATGATGAGCGCCGTGCCCTGCGCGAGCTGCTGCGACATGCCCATCAGCAGGACAAGGGCCGGAATGGCGATCAGCCCGCCCCCGATACCCAGCACGCCGCCCATGAAACCGATCATGCAGCCGGCGGCCAGGCATGCGGCGATGACGAACAGACTCACGTATTGCTCCAACCAACGACGCCACGCATCAGCGCAGCTTTTCCAGTGCCGCGTCCAGCCGGTCCACCGCCCAGATCTCCAGGCCCTCGATGGGCTGGCGCGGCGCGTTGGCCTTGGGGATGAGGGCCACCGAAAAGCCGAGCTTGGCGGCTTCGCGCAGGCGCTCCTGCCCGCGCGGGGCGGGACGGATCTCGCCGGCCAGACCGACTTCGCCGAACGCGATCAGACCGCGCGGCAGCGGCCGGTCGCGCAGCGAAGACATGATGGCCAGCAGCACCGGCAGGTCGGCCGCAGGTTCGGTGATGCGCACGCCGCCCACCGCGTTGACGAACACGTCCTGGTCGAAGGTGGACACGCCCGCATGCCGGTGCAGCACGGCCAGCAGCATGGCAAGCCGGTTGCCTTCAAGGCCGACCGTCAGACGGCGCGGATTGGGCGCATGGGAACTGTCGACGAGCGCCTGGATTTCGACCAGCAACGGGCGTGTGCCTTCCTGCGTGGCCATGACGCACGAGCCCGCGACCTGCTGTTCGTGTTGAGACAGGAACAAGGCGGACGGATTGGCCACGCCGCGCAGGCCGCGGTCGGTCATGGCGAACACGCCCAGTTCGTTGACGGCGCCAAAGCGGTTCTTGAACGCGCGCACCAGGCGGAACGACGAATGCGTGTCGCCCTCGAAATACAGCACGGTATCCACAATGTGTTCCAGCACGCGCGGGCCGGCCAGCGCGCCGTCTTTGGTGACATGGCCGATCATGACGATCGCGATGCCCGTCTGCTTGGCCAGCCGCGTCAGCTGCGCGGCACATTCGCGCACCTGCGAGACCGAGCCCGGCGCCGCGGTGAGTTCGCCGCTGTACAGCGTCTGGATCGAGTCGATGACGGCAACCGACGGCTTCTGTTCCGACACCGCGGCCTGGATGGCTTCGAGGCGGATTTCAGCCAGCAAATTGACGTTGCCGGTTTGCAGGCCAAGCCGGCGCGCGCGCAGCGCGACCTGTTCGGCGGACTCTTCGCCCGAGACGTACAGCACGTTGGTGGTCTCGGACAGCGAGGCCAGCGCCTGCAATAGCAGCGTCGACTTGCCGATGCCGGGGTCGCCGCCGATCAGCACCACCGCGCCGGCCACCAGGCCGCCACCGAGCACGCGGTCGAATTCGTCCAGGCCGGTGGGCGTGCGCGGGGTTTCGCGGGCCTCGATTTCGGACAGGCTGCGCACCGGGCTGGACGAGGCCAGCGGCGCATAACGATGGGCAGCGGCCGCGGGCGCGGACGATTCCACCGTTTCTTCAAGCGTGTTCCACGCGTTGCAGTGCGGGCATTTTCCCTGCCACTTGGGGGTGGTGCCGCCGCAATCGGCGCACACATATACGGTTCGGGTTTTTGCCATGCGCGAAAGTGTACCCGGCAACCTGCGGGCGCTGCGCCAGTACCGAGATCGTTTTGGCACACCGATTGCGCACGGGCGAAAGGCATTTCTTTCAGACAGCTTTCACAAACCGCCCAGCGCAGTGGTTACATGATGCAAACAGAAGAAATTTCCTGCCCGATCCGTTTCAAATCGCGCATAATCGCCGGGTGCAGCGCATATTGTCGAACCGTCCCGACCGGACGGCATACTCCACGACGGACGTCCTTGCGACGCACTGCGTGGGGAATCGCGGCGCAATCACTCGCGGCCTTTCACGAGACCGCTCAAACCGGAACATGACCCCAGCACGACCAGACGCCGGACCACCGGCGCGGCGCTCGCAAAGGTCGAACGCGGATACGCTGTGCCACCCGGCGTATGTGCGAGGAGTACGCGCATGAGCATTACTTATCGCCCCCCTTTTGACGAAGACGATGAACGGGATCTGCGCGCCCTGTACCGCAAGCCGGGTCCCGGCGCCAATCCGGAACTGGATGCCGCAGTACGACGCAGATGGCACCCCGGCCATAGCTGGCATCCCGGTTGGGGCGCCGCCGCCTGCGCCGTGATGGTCGCAGGCCTTTTTGCATGGACCGACATGCGCGAGGCCATCGAGGACACCGAGCCGCAGATGCAACTGGTGGCCGTGCAGGAAAGCGACGCCGCGCAGGCTGCGCCTTCCGCGTCCGCTGCGCCGGCCAGCGATCCGTCGCCCCTGCGCCGCGTCGTCGCCCTGCAACAGGAACCAGCCGTCACGGCACAGCCGGCGGTGTCGCAACCTGCATCGACCCAACCCGTCTCGACCCATCCTGCAGCGGCGCAATCCGCCGCGGCCGCAGCACCCGCCGAGCCCGCGGCCCCTGAAACGGCTGCGCAGGAATCCGCGCAGGCAGCCGCGCAGGAGGCCCCGGCAGAAGCACAGCAGGTTGCAGCCTTTACCGAACAGGACATCGAGGCGCGCGTGGCCCAGATCCGCGGCCTGATCGTGGACGACCGCGAAGAAGACGCCGTGCAGGCGTTGCGCGAGCTGCAGCGGGGCGCGCCCGATTTTGCGCTGCCCGACGACCTGCAGGAACTGTCCCGCCAGAACCCGGCGTGACGTCCGGGACTGGCCCTCGCCAGTCCCAATGCGGCCTTGGCTTTGCCTCCTGACTGCGGCCTGACTGCGCCGCTGGTCCGCCCCCCTGACCTGCCCCTGCCCCGGCCCGCCGCCGCGCCGGGGCAGGCCGCGTTCAGGCCTGAATAATTGAGCATTTTTTGGGCGGCTTCTTGCTAACATAGCCGCCATGAGTCCGAGCTTCCACCACCGCAATCTTCCCCATTTGCTGCTCTACGCGCGCGAAACGCTGATGGCGCATTTCCGCCCCATCCTGCACGCAGCCGGCGTCACCGAACAGCAATGGCGGGTCTTGCGCACGCTGAGCGAGGTAGGCTCGCTGGAACCCAATCAGATCGCCCGGGCCTGTCAGATCCTGAGCCCCAGCCTCACGCGCATGCTGGCCGGCATGGAAGAGCAAGGGCTCATCAAGCGCACGCGGTCCAGCGCCGACCAGCGCCGCCAGGAAATCTCCCTGACCGCCAAAAGCAACAAGCTCATCGACCGCATGCGGCCCCAGGTCGACGCGAAGTACCAGGAAATCGAAGAAAGGATCGGCAAGGAATTGCTGGAGCGCCTGTACACCGATGTGGACGCCATGGTCGACCTCATCAAGCGCGACGGCCCCACCCGCGATGCCGGTACGCCCTGAACGTCAATCCCCCCTCCTTCCTCCACGCGATCCCCAGTCCATGGACCTCCTGACCAATACGTTCAAGCAAGCCCTGCGCGACGGCAAACCCCAGATCGGCCTGTGGGCCGGCCTGGCCAGCGCCTACACCTCGGAAATCCTTGCGGGCGCCGGGTTCGACTGGCTGCTGATCGACGGCGAGCACGCGCCCAATACGCTCGACTCCACCCTCGCCCAATTGCAGTCCGTGGCGGCGTATCCGGTTGCCCCCGTGGTGCGTCCGGCCTGGAATGACCCCGTCCAGATCAAGCAGATCCTGGACACCGGCGCGCAGACGGTGCTGGTGCCCATGATCCAATCGGCACAGGAAGCGGCCGCCGCGGTTGCTGCCGTGCGCTATCCGCCGCAGGGCATCCGCGGCGTGGGCAGTGCGCTGGCGCGCGCGTCGCGCTGGAATCGCATTCCCAACTACCTTGAACGCGCCAACGACCAGATGTGCGTGCTGGTGCAGATCGAAACCCCGGACGGCATCGCGGCGCTTGACGAGATCCTGGCCGTGGACGGCGTGGATGGTGTCTTTATCGGACCCGCCGACCTGTCGGCCAGCATGGGCTACCTGGGCCAGCCGGAGCATCCCGTGGTCGAGAAGACCATCGACGATGCCATCGCGCGCATCGTGCGGTCCGGCAAGGCGGCAGGCATCCTGCACAGCGGCGTGAAGCAGGCCAAGCATTACCTGTCCTTGGGCGCGACCTTCGTGGCGGTGGGCGTGGACGCCGTACTGCTGGCGCGCGCGGCCGAGGCGCTGGCCGGCGAGTTCAAGGAACTGGCCGCCGTCGGCGCAAGCAAGGGTCCGTACTGACGTGCGCGGCGGCGCGTCCACCACAGCCAGACCCCGGTCACGCTTAGCGCCAGCGTAACCACGCCGACCAGCGCCACAGTCAGTTGCAACGGCCAGCCCCAGAACGCCGCCATGTGCAGACTGGTCAGCCAATGCTTGACGGTATCGCCGGCGGCCCTGCCCGTTGGAAGATGGCTGCCCACGAGCTGCCCATTCACCGCATTGAACACGACCGACGTCGCGCCGCTGCGCGTGCGCAGATCCCGGCTGCTGCGCACGCTGTAGCGATACAGCTTGCGGCGCGCATCCAGCGCCAGCCAGTGTTCGCCGAGCACGACGAAGCCTTCGCGGGCAGCCAGTTCCGCCATCAGCCGCCGCCCGGCGTCGCGGGCCTGCGCGGGCGGCATCGGGTCACCGGCCTCCACGGCCGCGCCGCGCCGGGGATCGGCCTGATAGCTCAGACCGGCACGCATCACCGGATCGTAAATGGAGGGCAGGTTCAGCGCGACGCTGCTCCATGCCATCAGCGTCAGCGCTGCCCACAGCCACAGCCCGCCGGCACGATGCAGATCGTAGTTGCGCTTATGCGGACCACCCTGCCAGCGGATGCGCCAGGCGGGCGCCCAGCGCTGCCACGCGGAGGACGCCGGCTTGCGCGCTCGGGGCCGGGCAGGCAGCGTAAGCCACGCGCCGACGAATCCATCGAGCGTCCACGCCAAGGCGACGATGCCAAGCAACAGCTCGCCGATACCCTCGAACAGCAGCGCCGTGTGGATCTGATGCAAGAACGGCATCAGATTGCGCAGCCCTTCCTGCAGATCGCCCCAGCGGCGCTGGCCCAGAATGGCGCCGGAGTATGGGTCGACGAAGACCTCGTGCAGCACCGGCGCGCCCGCGCCTTCCTCGTGCAGCCAGACCGGGAACGGCACGCTGCGGCCGTCCTGTCCGCCGAGCGGCGTGGCGGGCATCGCCGCGGCTGGCGCGAGCCGGGCTACGTGTTCCCGCAGGGTCAACGCGTCCAGCCGCGCGGCATCCGCCGAAGGCGGCGCCACGCGATGCAAGGCCGGCGCGGTGGCGGCGTCCAGCGTGTCGTACCACGCCAGCGGGATGCCGGTCAGCGCCACCAGGCATAGAAAGCCGGCCAGCACCAGGCCGGTCCAGCGATGCAGCCGCAGCAGCGCGGCGCGCACGTTCACCAGCGGTAGCTCACCGTGCCGATGATGCGGCGCGGCTCGCCGTAGTCGCACACGCCGCCGTAGCAGATCGACGGAATGTAGGTCTTGTCCGTCAGGTTGGTGACGTTGAGCGCGTAGAGCCACGGGCCGCTTTCATAACTGACGCGCGCGTCGATCAACGTGTAGCCCGCGCCGCCGAGCGAACCGCTGGACGGCCTGTCGGGACGCGCCGAGACATAGCGCACGCCGGCGCCGGCCTTCAGTCCCATCAGCACCCACTCCGACAGGTTCACGTCGGTCCACAGGGAAGCAGCGTGCAGAGGCGTGTTGAAGCGCTCGCCCTCTTCGCCCGGCAGATTGCTCTTGACCACGCGGGCGTCGGTGTAGGTGTAGGCGGCAATCACATCGATTTGCGGCGTGACGCGTGCGCGCGCCTCGAGCTCCAGGCCGCGCGAGCGCACCTTGCCGGTCTGCACCAGAAAGGTCGGATCCACCGGATCCGGCGTGAGCACGTTCTTGCGCTCCAGGTTGAACAGCGCCGCGCTCAGCATGATGTCTTGTCCGGCGGGCTGATATCGGATGCCGACTTCGTACTGCGTCCCGCGGCTGGGCTCGAAGGCGCCTTCGGTGCGGTCGCGCCCGCTGGTGGGTTCGAACGACTGGCTGAAGCTGACGTACGGCGCCAGGCCATTGTCCGCCAGATACACCACGCCGGCGCGGCCGGTGAAGGCGGTGTCCTTGTCGTTCGAATTGGTGGACGGCGCGTGCAAGGCGCGGTTCTCGGCGCGCACGTTGTCATACCGTCCACCCAGCAGCACCACCACCTTGTCCGCAATCTTCAACTGATCCTGAAGGTAGATGCCAAGGCGATGCTCGGTGTTGCGGCGCTGCTGCCAGGGCAGGACCACGACATCGCCGGGCATATAAACCGGATCGAAGACGTCGATGGGCCGCAGATTGCCGCGCAGGCGGTCGCTGTTGTAGGTGGAGCGCGTGTAATCGAAGCCCGCAAGAATCGTCTGCGTCACGGGCCCCGTTTCAAATCGCTTTTCGATGTTGGTATCGATCGTCTGCACCGTGGTGCGGTCATCGAAACCGCGTGCCGAACGCGCCACCCTGCGCTGCGTCGCGGCGTCCACGTCGCCTTGCAGCAGCACGTAGCGCATCGTCAGGTCCGCGTCGTAGTAGCGCATCGACTGGCGGAATTTCAGCGTGTCATTGAACGCATGTTCGATCAGCACGGCCAACGACGTCGATTCGACATCGAAGCGGTTGTTGTTGGGCTCGCCCAGAAAGCGCGAACGCGGAACCTGTCCATTCGGGTTGGTCCAGAGCGAGCCGGTGACCGGCACCTCTGTCGGATTGATCGTCTTGCTGCGCTGATAGTTGGCCAGCAGCGTGACCGAGGTGGCCGCTGACGGGCGCCACGTCAACGCGGGCGCGATGTAGGTGCGATCGTCGGCGCTGTAGTCGATGAACTGCTTGCTCTCGCGAAACAGGCCGGTCAGGCGATAGGACCACACCCCGGCCTCATCGATCGGACCGCCGATGTCCGCCGACACCTGACGGCGGTCGAAACTGCCGCCGTCCAGATTGATCTCGCCCATTGTTTCGCCGGGCGGACGCTTCGTCACGGTGTTGACGATGCCACCCGGCGCGGCGGCGCCATACAGCACGGATGACGGCCCGCGCAGCACCTCCACCCGCTCCAGTCCGTACGGCTCCTGCTTGCCGTTGTACTGATTGATCATGTAGCGCATGCCGTCGCGGTAATAGCTGCCGGTCTGCGGGTTGGCTTCGAAGCCGCGGATGCTCATCGTGTCTTCGAACATCGAGCTCTTGGCGACGATGCCGGGCATGATGCCGGGCGTATAGCCCAGCGCCTGCTGCAGGTTTTGCGCCTTCTGATCGCTGATCTGCGCGGCGCTCACCACCGAGATCGACTGCGGCGTTTCGATGATCGGCGTATCGGTCTTGGTGGCCGTGGCGCTGTTCGTGGCGGCGATGCCCGTCACCGGGCCATCCGGGCGTTCGATCTGGGCGGTCACCGCAATCGGCTCCAGCAGCGTCACGTCCTGGCGGCCTTGCCGCAGGACGAAGCCGCCGTCGGGCAGACGCTCCGCCACGAGACCAGTACCGGTCAGCAACGCGGCCATCCCGGCCTCGGGCGTATACCGGCCGCGCACGCCGGGGCTCTGCCGGCCGCTGCTCAGATCGCCGTGTCCGCTGACGAAGAGGCCGGCTTCGGCGGAAAACAGATTGAGCACCTGGCTCAACGGTCCGGCCGGGATGTCGTAGTCGCGGACCTGCGTCTGGATGGACTGCGCGTGCACGACGCTCAGGGGCGCCCCGCCGCTCAGCATCACGCCGATGGCAAGCGCCAGCGGGGCGATGCGCGCGCGGCGGCGCGGAAGGTTGGGGAAAACAGTGAGGGGGTTGGTCATGCCACGAATCCGCGATATGGGTGTTGAATTGCCCATAGGCCGGATGAGCGCGGCAAAAGCGGCAAACTATTTTGTAACAGCGAGGGTTCAGCGGGCTTGGAGGGTCGTCCACCACGGCAGCGGCTGGCTGATGCGCACGGGCAGTGCCTGGCTCAGCAGGCGCAGCGCGCGATCGCTGTCATGCAGCGGAAACGTGCCCGTCACGGGCAGCGCCGCCACGTCATCGGCACAGCCGAGATGCCCGCGGCGGTAACGCGCCAGTTCCGCGACCACCCGCGCCAACGGCGCCTCCTCGAACTGCACGATGCCGCGTGTCCAGTTGTGGTCGTCGGCCCGCAGCGCTGCCGGCGCGTCCATGCCTTGCGATCCGCCACGCATCCGCATGCCGGCATCGACTCGAATCCCGGCGGGCGGCGCCCCCGCAAAATGCGCCTGCACCGCGCCCTCCAGCACGGCGAGCGTGGTTTCGCCGTCAAGGCTGCGCACGTTGAACCGCGTACCCAGCGCCTGCAACCGCCCTTCTGGCGTGTCCACCACGAAGGTGCGCCCGGGGTCGGGCGCGGTGGCGATCATGATCTCGCCGCGCAGCAGCACCAGGCGGCGCTGGTCGCGGGTGTAGTCGACCTTCACTGCGGTATCGGTATTGAGTTGGATCAGCGTGCCGTCGGCAAGCCGGATTTCTTTCGATCCGCCCACCGGCGTGACCAGGTCCGCCTGCCAGACCGCCCAGGTTCGACGGCCGGCTGGCGACTGCACAATGCCCAGGCCCAGCAATCCCGTCGCGCCTGCAATCAGCGCAACCGTCAGCAGCCGGCGGCGCTCGCGCCGGCCCTGCGCGGCGGCATCAAGGCTGGCCAGGCTGGCCTCACGTCCCATCGGCTGGGCGACCAGCGCATCGAACTGCGCGCCCACATCCTCGACGCGTTGCCACGCCCGGCGATGCGCGTTGTCGGCGTCCATCCACGCCTGCCAGCGTGCGCGCTCCTGCTCGCTGGCCGCCCCCGAGCTCAGCAGCGCATACCACTGCGCGGCAGCCTCAAGAATGCGCGGATCGACGGCGGCGGCGCCCATCAACGTCCAGCCTCTTCGCCATACACACCAGCGGGTTGCAGGTCGGTATCGAGCAAAAAGCACAACATGGCCTGCGCGATGTCGTTGCGCACCGTCCGCTCGGACACGCGCAGCTCCGCTGCAATGGCGGGATGCGTCATGCCATGGATACGGTGCATCAGGAAAGCGGCGCGCGCGCGCACGCCCAGGCGATGCAGTTTGCGGTCGATCTCGACCAGCGCCTGGAGCGCCTGGACTTGCACTTCGGGGGATGGGTGCGTGATCTCGGGACGCGCGGCCAGCGTTTCGGCCCAGGCCAGTTCAATGTCCCGGCGCCGCCAGAAATCGATCAGCAGGCCGCGCGCGATGGTGGTCAGGAATGCCCGGGGCTCACGCACATCCGCGATGGCGTGCCGGCGCACCAACAGGGTCAGAAAGGTGTCCTGGGTCAGGTCGGCGGCCTGGTGATTGTCCTGAAGACGGCGATTCAGCCAATTCTGCAACCAGCCGCAATGCGCGGTGTACAGGGCGGAAAGCGATGCGCCAACTGCGTGCTCTCGGTCCGACACGGCGAGCATCCAAAATGGAAATGATAGTTATTATTATACAAGCCCAGCGGGGTGGCCACTCCGGCGATGGACGTTGCAACACGCACCACCGCCACGTCGGCACCGCGCGGCGTCAGTCCAGCACCACGCCCGACTCGCGCACCACGGTTTCCCATTGCCGGGCCTCGTCACGCCACACCGCACCGAACGACGCCGGCGTGTCGAGACCAGGGACGAAGCCGCCCGCAAGAAAGGCCTGCCGCACCTCGGGCAAACCCAGCACCTCGTGCAAGACGGCAGCAAACCGCGCGACGCGGTCGGCCGGCGTGCCCTTCGGCACGGCAAAGCCCCACCAGTTGCCCTGCACCGCGTCCGGCATGCCGGCCTCTTTCGCCGTGGGCACGTCGGGCAAGGCGGCAAACCGTTCGGGCGATGCCACGGCCAGTGCCCGGACCTTGCCCTGCGGCACGTAGGCGGCCGCGACGCTGTAGCCGCCGATGTAGAGCTGCACCTCGTTGGCCAGGAGCGCCTGTACACCGGGCGCCGCTCCCCGATAGGCAATGTGCGTCATGTCCGCGCCAATGGCTTTCGACAGGCGGTACGCCGACAAATGCGGCGTCGTGCCCATGCCGGGCGAGCCGTAATTGAGCTTGCCTGCATGCGCGCTCGCGTACTGCTGGAATTGCCGCCAGTCGGTGCCCGGCGCCTGGGCGCTGACATAGACGAAGGCCGGCACGTCAGCCAGCTTGCCCACCGGTTCCAGATCCGTCAGCGGATCAAAGCCCAGCTTGCGATACAGGAACTGATTGATGACGAAATTGTTGGCGGCGCCCAGCACCAGCGTGTATCCGTCGGGCTTGGCGCGCGCCACGTCCTGCATGCCGATGTTGCCGCCCGCGCCGGTCTTGTAGTCGACCACCACGGGCTGGCCCAACCGCTTTTCGAGCAGCGGTTGGATCTGCCGCAAGGCGATGTCGCCCGCCGCGCCCGGCGCGTATGGCAGCACCACGCGGATGGGATGTTCGGGATACTGCGCGCTTGCAGCGGGCGGCATGAGGGCCGGGGCAAGCGCTGCCAGGATGGATACGGCACAAGCTCGGTACGGCATCGTGATCTCCCTGGCCGTCCCGGCGGCGCTGCCCGGGCGGCCGGCCTTGCAACGTTGCGGGTGCTACAGGTCGATACGCATCAGATCGTGGGCCAGACGCAGCGGCCCCGGGTAGTGCTTGCGGATGTCCGCCACGATCTCGTCCATCAGGTGCGGCCCCATGAGTTCCACGGGCAGATGCTTGGCCGCCGCGCGCTTGAGGACCGGGCTGGTCGAATCGAAGTGACCGAAATGGGTGGCCACCAGGCTCTTCACATTGGCCTCGCGTGCGATTTTGCCCAGGTCGGTCGGGCTGGTGTGCGCGTAGGTGCCGACACCGGTCTTGGCGCGGTGCGCGATGAAAGACTCGGGAAAGGTGCATTCGTGGATGAGCAGGTCCGCATCCTTGGCCAGGCGCACCATCGCCTCACAGGGTGCGGTATCCCCGCTGAAGGCGATGACCTTGCCTTCGGCCTCGACGCGCACGCCGAAGCACTCGCAGACGTCGCGCGGGATGTGCTCCACCCAATCCACCGAAATGCGCACCTTGTCGTCCTCGAACACCACGCCGGGACTCACCTCGCGCACCTGGGGCCGCATCGCCTCCAGGTTGCGCTGGCGCACGGGATAAGCGGCGCGCGCCTGAAAATCGGTGTGGTACGCGCCGTTCTCGAACAAGTGGTCCACGAAATGCTTTGTGCCTTTCGGGCCCAGCACCAGCGGAGAGCCTTCCTTGTTCAGAATCCAGCTTGAGATGACGAAATACGGGTAGTCGCAGATGTGGTCGTGGTGCAGGTGGGTCAGGAAGACAAACCCCACCTTGGCAGGATCGACGTTGGCGCGCACCATCTGCCGCGTCGCACCCTCGCCGCAGTCAAACAGGTAGTGCCGGTCATCGTCCAGCGTCAGCAGAATGGCGGACTGCGCCCGGTCAGGATCGGGCAACGCCGCGCCCGTCCCCAGCATGGTGATCTTCATCGGCATCCTCTCTGGTCAGAAGCATGGGCTCGCGTGAGCACGAAACCAGTATAGGAACGGGGTGCATACCGAACGATCAATTATTAGAATGCTGTGAAAACCGCTAGGAATCACTGCGCCATGCCCGCCAGCCCCCGCATTCCCGACCTGCGCCACATCAGCGGACGCCTGCGCCTTCGCCACCTTGACCTGCTGCACGCGCTACACGCGCAGGGCAGCGTCCACAAGGCCGCGGCGCGGCTGGGCATGACCCAGCCCGCCGCCAGCAAGCTACTGCTGGAACTGGAGGACATGTTCGGCGTCCCGTTGTTCGTGCGTTCGCGGCGGGGCATCGCGCCGACCGCCTTCGGGCAGGCGCTTGCGGGCAAGACGGATGTGCTGCTGGCCGACCTGGCGGGCGCGCGCAACGAGATCGCCGCCTTGGCAGCCGGCGCGCGCGGCCGCATCCGGGTCGGGGTGCAGCCGGTGGCCCTGCCCGTGCTCGTGCCGCGCGCCATTCAGCGATTGCGCGAACATCATCCAGGCGTCACCGTCATGCTGCACGAGGGCGCGCACGACGCGCTGCTGGACAGTCTGACCCGCGGTGAACTGGACTGCGTGCTGGGCCGATTGATGCTCGATGCCGCCCAGGCAGTATTCCGCACCGAAGTGCTGTACGAGGAGCCGATATGCGTGGTGGCGCGCAAGGGGCATCCGCTGGCGCGATCGACCCGCATCACCGCATCCACGCTTGCGCGCCAGGACTGGATTCTGCCGCCGCCCGATGCGCCGTTGCGCCAGCGGATCGACGCCTATTTCGCGCAGCACGGCATGGCGCTCCCCGCCCCCGTCGCCGAATCGGTGTCGCTGCTGGCCAATGAAGTGCTGCTGCGCGGCGCGGACATGCTGGCCGCCATGCCGCGCGCCGTCGCGCATCATTACGCGGACCTGGGCGTGCTGGCGATCCTGAAGTTCAAACCGGACTGGAGCCTGCCGGCGGTGGGCGTCGTGCAGCGGGCGCACGTGGAACCGACCGCGGCGCTGACGCATTTCCTGGACGCCTTGCGCCACGAAGCCGGCGCCTTGCAGGACGCGCCGGCGACGCGCGATTGAAGAACGGCGCGCCGGCGCCAGGCACAAAAAACGCACCCGAAGGTGCGTTGCTGATCCATGCAGCGGCAAAGTTCAGGAGCGGCCCGCCAGGCTGCCGCCGCCGTCCACGCCCAGCACCTGTCCGGTGATGAAACCGGCGTCGTCCGACAGCAGGAAGGCGATGGCCGCGGCCACTTCGGCCGGGGTGCCCAGGCGCTTCATGGGCACGGAAGCCAGCGCGCGCTTTTCGTTGTCGCTGCCGGCGGGCCGGGTGGCGCGGAACATTTCGGTTTCGATGGGACCCGGCGCGACCGCGTTGGCGGTGACGCCGTATTCGGCCAATTCCAGCGCCCACGTGCGGGTGCAACCCACCAGCGCGCTCTTGGCGGCGGAATACGCCGTGCGGTCCAGCGCGCCGTGGATGGAGCGGCTGACCACGTTGACGATGCGGCCGGCGCGGCGCACCTTCATGGATTCGATGAAGGCCTGCGTGACCTGCACCGCCACGCGCACGTTCAGGTCCAGCACGTTATACAGGGTGGCCAGATCGATCTCGCCCAGCGGCTGGGGCGACACGATGCCCACATTATTGACGACGGCGTCGACCGGGAATTTTTCGCGGATTTCGCGCAGGACCTCTTCGGTGCGGCCGGCGTCGGCCAGATCACAGGCGTACAGGTAGCCCGGGAAATCGACGTCGGTCGTGTTGCGCGCGATACCAACCACGTGACAGCCCATGTCGGACAACCGCTGAGTAAGCGCCCAGCCTATGCCTTTGGTGGCGCCCGTAATGAGCACGCATTTGTCCTTCATGGATTGAAACCTCGCAGTCTGTTTTCTTGGTCAAAAACGGGCGCCTGAGCGCCCGGTTTCCAAAGTAGACACCATCCGGCGCCGCGTGTCTTGTAATTTGCGTAGCAATTCTTGCCCCCTGGACGCCGTGGCGCGGGGGGATCAGACGTCCCGGGTGACCGGCACGCGCGGCGCCAGGGCGCACAGCAGTTCATAGCCGATGGTGCCGGCCGCGCTGGCGACTTCGTCAACCGAGGGGCCGTCTTCGCCCCATAGCGACACAGGCGAACCAACCCCGGCGGACGGCACGGGCCCCAGATCCACGACCAGCATGTCCATGGACACCCGTCCCAGCAGCTGAGTCCGGATACCCGCCACCACGACCGGGGTGCCGGTGGAGGCGTGACGCGGATAGCCGTCGGCGTAGCCGCAGGCCACGATGCCGATGCGCATGGCGCGTTCGGCGCGGAACAGCGCGCCGTAGCCGACGGAGTCGCCGGTCTTGATTTCCTGGACCCCAATGATTTCCGAGCGGAGCGACATGGCGGGCTTCAGGCCGAAAGAGGACGCTTCGGCATCTGCGAAAGGCGACGCGCCGTAGAGGCAGATGCCCGGCCGCACCCAGTGCGCCTGGCTTTCGGAGCCGACGGCGATATCGGCAAAGCGCAGGGCGGCGGCCGAGTTGCACACGCTGATCGCGCCGGGCAGCTTATGCGTCACCGAATTGAAGACGCTGAGCTGTTCGTTCACGCCTTGCGGACCATCCGCGCAGGCGAAGTGGGTCATCTTGCCGACCGAGCCCAGCGTGCCCTGCTGTTGCAGCAGCGCGGCGCGCTCGTAAGCGGCGGGAAACGCCGCCGGGCTGAACCCCAGCCGGTTCATGCCGCTGTTGAGCTTGAGCATGATGTCCACGCGCCGGGAAAGGCGGGCTCGGGCCAGCATGTCGAGCTGGTCGCGGTGGTGGACCGTGCTGCTGAGATGGTAGCGGTCGACGATGTCGAGGTCGGACGGGTTGAAGAAGCCTTCCAGCAGCAGGATCGGCCCGCCCCAGCCGGCCTCGCGGCAACGCACGGCTTCTTCGAGGTCCAGCATGGCCAGGCCCTGCGCCTTGGAAAAGCCCGCCACCGCCTGCTCGATACCGTGGCCGTAGGCGTTGGCCTTGATGACGGCCCAGATCGACGGCGGCAGCCCGGCGGCCGCGGCGGCGGTCTGGTCCAGGTGGCGGCGCACGGTGGCCAGATTGTGCGCAAGGGCGGAAACGGAAACGGTGGCGGATATTGGGCGCGGCATGGTGTGGGATCCTGTGGCGTCCAAGTCTAACTGATCGCCGCCCCCGGCGGCGGCGCGCCGGATCAAGCGCGGGCGACTACTCTAAAATGAGACCGTTTTCCGCTTTACGCCGTCTTTGCAGGTCCATTCCTGCCCACTGGCCTCTTTTTATGTCCATCGATCACTACGAGAACTTTCCCGTTGCCTCGCTGCTGTTGCCGCGCAGGCTGCGCGGCGCCGTGACCGATATCTACCGGTTCGCCCGCGCCGCGGACGACATTGCCGACGAAGGCAGCGCGACCGACGAGGAGCGCCTGGCCCAGCTCGCCACGTTCCGCACCGAGCTGCACCGCATCGGCGCCGAACCCGGCACGCCCCCGGCGCCGGGCCTGCCGCCCCTGTCCGACATCTTCGGGCCGCTGGCGCAGACGATCGCCCGGCACCAGTTGCCGATCACGCCGTTCTACGACCTCCTTTCCGCCTTCGAGCAGGATCTGACGGTCAAGCGCTACGAGGACTACACCACCCTCATGGATTACTGCAGCCGCTCGGCCAACCCGGTCGGGCGACTGATGCTGCACCTCTTCGATGCCAGCACGCCGCAGAACATCACCGAGTCCGACGCCATCTGCACCGGCCTGCAGCAGGTGAACTTCTGGCAGGACGTGCGGGTGGACTGGCACAAGCACCGCGTCTACCTCCCGCAGGAAGACCTGCGCCGCCACGGCGTGTCGGATGAAGACCTGGCCGCCTGCCGGCTTACGCCGGCGTGGCGCGAGCTGATGGCCTTCCAGGTTGACCGCACACGCGCGCTGCTACACTTCGGCGCTCCGCTGGCGCGCCGCCTGCCGGGCCGCATCGGCCTGGAGTTGCGCCTGGTGGTGCAAGGCGGGCTGCGCGTCCTGGAGCGGATCGAGGCGAGCGGCTACGATGTATTCATGAATCGCCCCGAATTGGGCGCCAAAGACTGGGCCATCATGTTGTGGCGCTCCATCAAGTAACAGGCCGTGCCTAATGACCCCTGACGAGTATTGCCAGGAAAAAGCCGCCAAAAGCGGCTCCAGCTTCTACTACTCCTTCCTGTTCCTGCCTCCCGAGCGCCGGCGCGCCATCACGGCCCTGTATGCGTACTGCCGCGAAGTCGACGACGTGGTCGACGAATGCACCGATCCGTCGCTGGCGCGCATCAAGCTCGCCTGGTGGCGCACGCAGATCGACCAGATGTTCGACGGCAAGCCCGACCATCCCGTCACGCGCGCGTTGCAGCCGCACCTGGATAGCTGTTCGATCACCCGCGCCCGTCTGCTGGCCGTGATCGACGGCATGGAAATGGACCTGGACCAGACCCGTTATCTGGACTGGCCCGGCCTGCGCAAGTATTGCTGGCACGCGGCCGGCGTCGTGGGCGAGCTGTCCGCCGGCGTGTTCGGCTATTCCGATCCCAAGACGCTGGTCTACGCCGAAAAGCTGGGCCTGGCGTTCCAGATGACCAACATCATCCGCGACGTGGGCGACGACGCCCGCCGCGGCCGCATCTATATCCCGGTCAACGACATGCAGCAGTTCGAGGTCAAGGCCTCGGACATCCTGAATGGCGAGTATTCCGACCGCTTCAGCGCGCTGATGAAGTTCCAGGCCGACCGCGCCCGCGAACTCTACCGCGAGGCGATGAGCAACCTGCCCGAGGCCGACCGCCGCGCGCAGCGTCCGGGACTCATGATGGCCGCCATCTACCATGCGCTGCTCGACGAGATCGAGCGCGACAACTGGCAGGTGCTGCACCAGCGCATTTCGCTCACCCCCTTGCGCAAACTCTGGCTCGCCTGGAAAACCTGGGTGGGCGGCGGACGCGGCCTGGTCCGCCGGTTGGCCCGGTGAAGGCGGCAGTCATTGGTGCAGGCTGGGCCGGCTTGGCGGCCAGCGTCGCCCTGCGTGAAGCCGGCGCCAAGGTCACGGTGTTCGAGGCCGGGCACACCCCCGGCGGCCGCGCGCGGCGCGTGTTCCACGGCGATTTTGAAGCACCGCTCGACAACGGCCAGCATCTCTTGTGCGGCGCCTACAAGGAAACCCTGGCGCTGATGCGCCGCGTGGGCCGCAACCCCGACGCCCTGCTGATGCGGCGCCCCTTGCGGCTGGCAAGCCTGGACGGCCGCTTCAACCTGTCCGCCCCGCGCCTGCCGGCGCCGCTGCACATGGCCATGGCCGTCCTGCGCGCACGTGGCCTGTCTTGGTCCGACCGGCTTGCGATGCTGCGCCTGATGCGCGGCTTGAAGACCATGTCCTGGTCGCCGCCGCGCGACTGGACCGTGCTGCAGTTGCTGCACTATCACGCGCAATCCGATGTGCTGATCCGGCAGATGTGGGAACCGCTTTGCCTGGCCGCGTTGAACACGCCGATAGCCACCGCCAGCGCGGTGCTGTTCGCCCGCGTGCTGCGCGACAGCCTGGCCGGCGCGCGTGAAGACAGCGATCTGCTGCTGCCATGCACGGACCTGTCGGCGCTATGGCCGGACGCCGCCGCGCGACAGGTCACCATGCGCTATGGCAGCACGGTGCGCCAGCTGCATCCGTCCGCCGACGGCATCGACATCAATCAGGAACGTTTTGACGCGGCCGTGCTGGCCGTGCCGCCCACCTTCGCCGCGCGCCTCCTGGACGGCCCGCTGCGCGAGGCCGGCGCCACGGGGCTGCTTGATGCGCTCAAGGCCTTCGACTATCTGCCCATCGCCACGCTGAACATACGGCTGGCTGGCCCGTGGCGGCTGCCCGAGCCAATGATGATGCTGCGCGAGGATGCGGCCCGCGGCCATGCCGGCCAGTGGCTGTTCGACCGCGCCCAGCTCGCGGGCGACACCAAGGCCGGGGAACTGGCGGTGGTGGCCAGCGCTGCCATCGGCATGAGCGAACGCAACCGGCGGCAAACCATTGAAGCCCTGATCGATCAGGTGGCCGAACAGGCCGCGGCGCATCCGCTGCGGCTGCCGCCGATGCCCGAGGTGGCAGCGGCTGAACTGTTCATTGAAAAGCGCGCGACGTTTGCCGCGGTGCCGGGCCTGACCCGCCCGCTGAATACGACGCCGTGGCCCACGCTGGCCTTGGCGGGCGACTGGACCGATACCGGCTATCCCGGTGTGCTGGAAGGCGCGGTGCGCAGCGGCCTGCAGGCGGCTCGCGTGCTGAATCCCCGCGCGGACTGAACAGCATCAGGCGGGCGAGCCGCCCGCCTGACGCAGACCGGTCAAGCCGGCTTTGTCCCGAACAGGTCGGCCTGGCGCGGGTCTGCCGCGGCGAGCTCATAGCCGATCTGCCCCGCGACCTCGCGCAGGATGTTCTGCGCAAGATTGAAGGCCGTGTTGGCCGCCGGCACGCCCGCGTAGATCGCGTTCTGCAGCAGCACTTCCTTGAGTTCGTCGGGCGTCAGGCGCGAGGCGTCCTGCGCCGTCAACGCGGCGCGCACGTGCAGTTCAAATTCTTCCCAGCGGCCCAGCGACAACGTCACCGCCAGCACCATCATGCGGCGCGCCTTGTGCGGCAGTCCGGGGCGGCTCCAGATATCGTGCCAGGCATAACGCGTGATCATGTTCTGGTAGTCGGCGGTGAACGTGGTGGCGCGATCCAGCGAACGCTGCACCCATTCATCGCCCAGCACGGCGCGGCGGTTTTCCAGGCCGCGCTCGAAATCGTCTTCCCGGCTCATCTGGTCAATCTCCATTCGGATCGGGGGCTGGCGCGTGCAAACGTTGCCGCGCCCGCCCCCGGATATCAATTCACCTGGATGTTATTGGTTTTCACGACCTCGGCCCAGCGGGTCTGTTCCGCGTCGACAAACTTGGCGAAGTCCGTGGCGCTGCTGCCGACCGGCGTCAGGCCCAGCTTGGCGAGCTTCTCGCGGGTATCGGGACGCGCCAGCGCCTTTTGCACCAGGTCCTGCAGCTTGGCCACCACTTCAGGGCTGGCGCCGGCCGGCAGGAAGAAGCCGTTCCACTCGACCACGTTGAAGTTCTTGATGCCGGCTTCACCCACGGTCGCCACGTTGGGCAGTTCGGGCATGCGCTGCGACGACGAGACCGCCAGCGCCTTCAGCTTGCCGCCGGTGACGTAGTTCAGGCTGGACGCGGCGTTGGCGAAGTACACGTCGACCTGACCACCCATGACGTCCACGATGGCCGGTGCGCCACCCTTGTAGGGCACGTGCACCATATCCAGGTTGGCATCCTTCTTGAGCAGTTCGGCGGCCATCTGGGCAAGGCTGCCCGGTCCGTAGGACGCGAACGTCAGGCGGCCGGGCTTGGCGCGCGCGGCATCGATGAAGTCCTGCAGGTTGTTGAAGCTGGAACCGGGCGCGGCCACCAGGATGTTGGGCACGCTGACGGCCTGCGAGACCGGAACGAAGTCCTTCTTGGCGTCATAGGGCAGCTTGCGCAGCACCGGATTGATCGAGAAGGACGACGCGTCGTACAGCACGGTGTAGCCGTCGGGCTTGGCCCGCGCCACGAACGCCGCGCCGATGGAACCGCTGGCGCCGCCCTTGTTCTCGATCACGACGCTCTGGCCGGCGACTTCGCCCATGCCTTGCGCGATAATGCGCGCGGCGTTGTCCGCGCCGCCGCCGGCGGAATACGGCACCACCACGGTGATGGGCTGCTCGGGGTAGCCGGCTGCGTGCGCGGCGCCAAATGCGGTGGCCAGACCGATGGCGGCGGCCAGCGGACGAATTGCGGCCAGGGCCGTGCGACGGGTTTTCTTCATGTGTGCTCCTCGGGTCTCCCCTGCGGGGATGTTCGATCGGTCAAGGGTCGTGGCGCGAGCCGTCGTCAGACGGTCGCGATGGGGTTGACCGGCGCGCCGACCAGACCGGGCACGTACATGGGCGCCGCGGTCAGGAAAAAGGCATGCCGGCCGTGCTGGCGCAACCATTGCGCCAGCGGGGTCAGGTGCCAGAGCTCGCCCAAGGGCAGGCCCAGCTTGAACAGACATTGCTCGTGCAGGGGCAACAGCGCGCCCTTGCCCGAGTCCAGGTGATGGTTGCGCAGTTCGACCGCGTGGTTGTCGGCGGCGATGGCCGCGATCCGGCTGTCCTTGATCCAGGCCAGCAGGTCCGCGTCGCCGCCATCCAGCACGCAGCAGCTCGTCCTGAGCCGCTCCTGCTCGTCGTCGCCGAGCGTCAGCGCCAGGTCGGCCAGCCCGGTGTGCAGGCACAGCACGTCGCCCGGCCGGACTTCCACGCCATCGGCGCGCATCACGTCCATCAGCTCGCGGTGGGACACCTTGCGCTGCGCGTCGCCGAAATAGGCGCGCAGGTCCACCATGACCCCGCGCCCCTGGATGCCGTGGCGCGCCATCGGCGCGATGGACAGGTCGCGGGTGCCGGTAAAGCCCTCAGTGGCGGGCTCGCTGACAGCGAAGCCGTTGTAGCCGGTGGGCTGCGGCTGGCCGGTGCCGTGGGCGTCGTACATCGACCCCACGTGCCCCAGCGCGTCCCATTGCGTGGAATACTGCGGCGACAGCGTGACGCGGTCGTCGCTGATGACATCGGTGGCGCCCGGCACGTCGCGGTCCAGCGGATAGCGGTAGACCGGCACCCCGTTCTTTTCGGCGGGCTGGATCACCGGGCCCTTGCGGCGCGGATTCAGCACCGGCGCGCGCGGCACGGTCAGCGGCAGGCTCAGCGAAAACGAGATTCCAGTGCGGATTTCGGCCACTGCGGCCAGCCGCGCCTGGGCGTCCAGGTGGTTGAGGGTGCCCAGCTGGTCATCGTGTCCGAAATCGCCCCAGTTCGATCCGTCCGGGCGGCGCACATAGCGTTGCGCTTGATTCATGATTCCTGTCTCCTCGCCCTTTTGCCGGACGATGCTTATCTTGGTTGTTACTGCTTATTGCACCACGGAGGTGTGCAGCAATTGGTCGATTTCGCTCGTTGTGTATCCCAGGGCGGACAGAATGGTGCGACTGTGTTCACCCAGACCCGGCGCGGCGCGCACGGCGCCGGCACTGCCTTCGTCTTGCGCGGCGGCTCCGCCAAACTGCGCCCATTGCGCCAGACCGAGGTAATTGCCCGCCTTCTCGCTGTGATACGGGCGCATGAATCCCATCGCCGCCACCTGCGGGTGGTCGAACATGTCCTCGACCGGCCGCACCTCCGCGCAAGGCACGCTCTGGCCGAAGCGCTCGGCCCATTCACGGGCCGACGCCCGCGCCAGCGCCTCGCGCACCAGCGGGATCAGCACGGCCGCCTGCGCCGCGCGCTTTTTCACGGTGTCGTAGTCAGGATGGTCCGCCAGATCCTGCAGGTCCAGGTGATCGCACAGCGCACGCCAGAAATGCGGCGTGTTGGCCGAGATGTAGAGATGGCCTTCGCGCGTGGGATGGATGCCCGTGATGCCCCCCGAACGCATGTCGCGTTCGATGCGGCGCGGCTCGCCTTCGGCCCAGACCAGGCGGGCGGACTGCATGGCCAGCGCGCTGCCCAGCAGCGACACTTCGATGGCCTGCCCGCGCCCGGTCTTTTCGCGCTGATAGAGCGCGGCGGACACGCTGTTGGAGATCAGCGCGGCGCCGTAGTAATCGACCACCGATCCGTACAGCACCTCGGGCGGGCCGTCGGGCTTGGCCTGCGCCGCGCACATGCCGGTCATGGACTGCAGCACCTGGTCGTAGCCCGCGTGGCGCGCCATCGGACCGGCCGCGCCGTAACCCGTCATCGCACAATAGATCAGGCGCGGGTTGATGGCGGCCAGCGTGGCGAAGTCGATGCGCAGGCGCTCCGGCACGCCGGGGCGGAAATTGTGGACCAGCACATCGGCCTCGCGCACCAGCCTGACCAGCACCTCGTAACCCGCTTCGTCTTTCAGATTGAGGCACAGGCCGCGCTTGTTCCGGTTGATGCCCAGAAAGGCGCGGCTCTCGGCCGGCAGCGTCGACGGATACTTGCGCAGGTTGTCGCCTTCGGGCGGCTCGACCTTGATCACGTCGGCGCCCATGTCGCCCAGCAAGGCGCAGCCGTACGGACCCGCGATGTAGGCGCTGAGGTCCAGCACCTTGACGCCGGCCAGCGGCAACTGAGCGGAGGTTTCAATTTCCATCATGCAATTCATCCGATAAAAAGCTCGGCCGCGATTCGCGCAGGCCGTTTCAGGCGGCGCGTCCTGCGGCCAGCAGGACGTCGCGGGCGCGCCGCACGAAGGGCGCGTCGATCATCTTGCCGTCCAGCAGAAAAGCGCCCACCCCTTCCTGCGCCTGGCTTGCCGCGACGATCCGTTCGGCCGCATCGATCTCTTCGGCACTGAATCCGAAGACCTCGTTGGCGATGGCGATCTGGCTGGGATGCACGCAGGATTTGCCCAGGAAACCCAGCGAGCGCGCCAGTTGCGCCTCGGCCTGGAAGCCCTCGCCGTCGCGCACGCGGGCATAGGCGGCGTCCATGGCGTACTTGCCCGCGGAACCGGCGCCCAGCCGCAACGCCAGCATCACCGCGCGCAGGGTCTCGGGCTGGTAACGGTCGATGCCCAGGGGTTCGAACAGGTCGGCCAGCCCCAATTGCAGGCCTGCCACGCGGGGGTGCGCGGCCGCCAGCTCGGCCGCGCGGGCCAGCGCCAGCGGCGTTTCAACGGTGACCAGCAGCTCGCCCTCGAAACCGGCCTGGCCGGCGCGGTCCGCGGCCTCGCGCAGCGCGTCGGCGGACTCGACCTTGGGCAGATTCAGCATGTCGATCGGCGATCGTCCCAGCGCGTCCAGGTCGTCCGCGAAATAAGGGGTATCCGACGCATTGACGCGAACGATAATTTTCTTGGGATGTTGAGCCTGCGCCGTTTGAAAGGCGGGCGACCCGAGCCAGCTGGCCAGCTCGGCACGCGCAGCCGCCTTGCGAGGCGGCGCGACCGCGTCCTCCAGATCGAAGGACAGCGCATCGGCAGCGCTGGCCATGGCTTTGTCGAATAGTTCCGGGCGCGACGCCGGCACGAAAAGCTTGCTTCTCATTGTGTTCTCCTGGCCGCATTGTGACCGCGCTGCACGCCGCCAGGGGAAAGCCGCCATGCGATAAGAAGATAGAATCCCTATCATCATGAATACTGACTTTCTCCACACGCTGTCCGCCGTGGCGCAGCACGGCTCCATGGCCGAGGCCGCCCGCCGCCTGGGACTGACACACGGCGCCGTCGCCCAGCAGATCCGCAAGCTGGAACAGGAGCTGGGCGTGCCACTGGTCGCGCGCGCCGGCCGCACCGTGCACCTCACGGCCAAGGCAATCGAACTGATCGGACCGATGCGCGAGGTCCTGGAGCGGATCGAGAAGATCCGCTACCTGGCGCGGTCGGGCGAGATGATGGGCGAGCTTCGGCTGGGCGCCGGCAACACCGCGCTGAACTCCATGGTGCCGGCCATTCTTGAACATCTGGTCGGACGCCATCCGCTGATCAGCGTGGAGATCCAGCCCGGGCACAGCGCCCGCTTCTATCCGGCCATTGAAAGCGGCGAACTCGATGCGGCCATCGCGCTGGAAGCGCCCTATCCGCTGTCCAAAAGCCTGGGCTGGCAGTTGCTGCGCGAAGAACCTTATGTGCTGGCGGCGGCCCCGCGCCACGCCGGCCGTCATCCGCACAGCCTGCTCACCGCGGAGCCGTTCATCCGCTACCAGCGCAACGACTGGAGCGGGCGGCATGTCGACGAGTATCTGCGCCGCGTCGGCATCACGCCGCGGGACCGGTTCGAGCTGAACGCGATCGAATCGATTGCGGTCATGGTGAGCCGGGATCTGGGCGTGGCGATCCTGCCCCGGTCCACCAACGGCACGATCGAACGGCTGGGTCTGCTCGCCCTGCCGCTGCCCGCGCACTGCGAACCGCGCCGCTTCGGACTGATCTGGTCGCGCGTGTCGCCGCGCCTGGCGTTGATCCAGGCGTTCCGGGACATCGCCATCGTGGAGTACGCGAAGGCGGCAGGCGCGCCGGACAATTGACGCCTTTCTACGGGGAAACGATCTGGCGTGCCCGAAAGCGTCTTCCTATACTTGTATTGTCCTCAATACAACATATCAGGAGACAACTCATGCCGGGACTTCATCGGATCGCCGCGCGCTGCGCGCTGCTGGCCGCGTTTGCCATGCCAACCGCCCCCGCCTTCGCGCAGGCAGACGCCATCAGGCTGGTCGTCGGCGCACCGCCGGGCGGCACCACCGACACCGTGGCGCGCAGCATCGCGCAGCACATGACAGTGGACTTGAAGCGCCCCGTCGTGGTCGAGAACAAGCCGGGCGCGGGCGGCAACATCGCCGCCGACTACGTCGCCAAGAGCAATCCCGACGGCAACACCTTGCTGGTCACCTTCACCAGCTTTTCCATCAACGCCACGCTGTACCGGAACCTGCCTTTCGACCCCGTGGCCGATTTCACGCCGATCAGCATGCTGGCCAACGTGCCCAGCGTGCTGGTCGTGCGCAAGGACTTTCCGGCGCGCACCATGCCGGAGTTCGTCTCGCTGGTCAAAGCCAGCCCCGGCAAGCACACGATGGCGCTGGGCGCGATCGGGTCGTCGCTGCACATGGCCGGCGAGCGCATGAAGATGATGGCGGGCCTGGACATCCTGAACGTGCCGTACAAGGGCACGGCGCCGGCCATCACCGACCTGCTCGGCGGACAGGTGGACATGATGTTCGCCAGTTCGCTGAACGCGCTGCCGCACATCAAGAGCGGCGCGTTGCGGGCGCTGGGGGTCACCAGTCCGCAGGCGCTGCCGCAGTTTCCCGGCGTGCCGCCCATCGGCGATACCATCAAGGGTTTCGAATCGAACGCATGGTTTGCGCTGTTCGGTCCGGCCAAGATGCCGGCCGACAGGCTGGCGGCCCTGAACGCCGCGGCGCGCAAGGCGGTCGATACGCCGTCGTTCCGCAAGTTGCTCGAGGGCGAGGCCGCCAGCGCCGTCAGCAGCAGCCCCGAGGAACTGGGCGTCTTCGTGCGCGAGGACATCGCGCGCTATGCCGAGATCGTCAAGTTCACCGGCGCGACCGTCGACTGAACGTCAACCAGGAGCCCCACCGTGCCCGACAGTCCGCTGCCGCTTTATCACAAGGTCTATCTGCTGCTGAAGCAACGGCTCGAAGCCGGCGGGTTCGCCACGGACAGGGCGATGCCCGGCGAAAACGCGCTGGCCGCCGAATACGGCGTGTCCCGGCTGACGATACGGCGCTCGCTCGATGCGCTGGCGGCCGATGGCCTCATCGAGCGGCGGCAGGGGCGCGGCACGTTCGCGGCCCCGCCGGCGCAGTTTCCGGGCCCGCAGCACGGTGCGGGTATCGACGCGCTGATGGCGCATCTGGCCCGCATGGGCATGCACACGCAGGTGCGCCTGCTGGAACTGGAAACCGCGCCCGCCCCGCCGCCGGTGGCGGCGCGCCTGGAACTGCCGCCCGGCGCACCCGTGCAGCGCGCCGTGCGCGTGCGCAGCCACGAAGGCCAGCCGTTTTCCTACTTGACCACGTTTGTGCCGGATGACATCGGCCAGCGCATCCGCCGCCAGGATCTGGACGCCAAACCGCTCTTGGCCATCTTCCGCGATCTGGGCGTGCGCGTGGCGCGGGCCGAACAGTCGATTTCAGCCGTGCTGGCCGAGCCCGGCATCGCCGAATTGCTGGAGGTGCCGGTGGGTTCGGCCCTGCTCAGCTTGCACCGTGTGGTGCGCGACGAGTCCGGGCGGCCGGTAGAGTGGCTGCATGCCCGCTACCGGCCAGACCGCTACGAATACCGCATGAACATGCAGGCGCACGACATGCCCGGCCAGCCGACGTGGCTGCCCGCGGCGGTCGCCACGCGTGCTGACGGGGCCTGATCGGCGCCGCACGCGCAAGACATCAATGGCGGCGGCACGCCCGCAGCTTCAATCGCCACTTAGGCACATGCGACAACGTGCCTAGCGCAGCAGACTGACCGTGGCCAGCCCCGCCGCCGTCAGCGCCAGCGACCCGACCAGACTGAAACCGGCATAGCCCAGCGCGCTGACATACGCGCCACGCTCCAGCATCGCGACGGTCTCGGCCGAGAAGGTCGAGAACGTGGTCAGCCCGCCCATGAAACCGGTGATGGCCCCAAGCCGCACCCAGGCGGGCCAATCGGGATGCCCGGCCACCAGCGCCAGCACCACGCCTACCAGATACCCGCCCGCCAGATTGACTGCCAGCGTGCCCCACGGCCACGAGCCCGCATTCAGCCACAGACCGACCAGCCAGCGGGACCACGCGCCAAGGATCGCGCCCAGGCCCACGGCCAGGAAATTCAGGGGAACCAGCGTTTGATAGGCGGACATGGAGGTCAGACGGTGCCGTGTTGTTTGAGACGCAGGGAAAAGACCAGCAGCAGTATGCCGAAGAACACGGCATAGATCCCGATCACCCACACCAGCGCCAGCGCGCCGGCGCCCGGCTGCATGACCAGCATGGCGCCGAAGGCCACCGACACCAGCCCGGAAAGGCCCAGCAGCCATTCGTTGCGGATGGCCTTGCGAAAGCGCACGGCGGCAATGATCTGGAAGACGCCTGCGACGATCGCCCAGATCGCGATGATGTAGAGCAGGATCAGCGCGGTCAGCCCCGGCCAGAGAAAGGTGACGATACCCGCCGCCACGCCCAGCAGGCCCACGATGATAAGCGCCCATAGCGGTTTGCCGTTGTCGCGGATGCGGAATCCGGCGATCAGCGCCAGCACCCCGTCCACCAGCGCGAAAGCGCCCCACACCAGCACCAGCGCCGACAAGGTGATGGCCGGCATGAACATGGCCATGAACCCGAACAGGATGGCGACGACGCCGCGAAGCGCCACCCATCCCCAATGACGACCGATTTGATCCACGACTTGCTGTTGCAGCATGACGACCTCCGGTGTTTGCAAAGGGTGGCCTATCTTAGTCCCGCTGGTCGGCCGGCGCATCCGTTCAGCTTGCGTTCAGCTTCGGCAAACAAGGCGCTTTCCGCCGAAATCGATTGAAATTTCCGTGCGCGAAAAGGCTTCGCTTTTTTAAGAGTAATTCTCATTAAATGCTAGAATCCGGCCGCTTCCTGCCCGACATTCCATGGACACCCAACCCGCTCCCCGCCGCCGCGCCTACTGGCTCAAGACACTGCATCAGTGGCACTGGATCAGTTCTGCGCTTTGCCTGCTGGGTATGCTGTTGTTCGCGGTGACGGGGCTGACGCTGAACAACGCGTCACACATCGAATCGAAGGCCGTGGTGACCAGCCGCGAGGCCCATCTTCCCGAAGCCCAACTCCAGCAGCTTGCCGCCGCGCCCGCGGCAAAAAAGGCGCCCCTGCCCGCCTCGGTCGCCGCCTGGCTGGACGAGACGCTGGACGCCTCGACGGCCGGCAAGACGGCCGAGTGGTCCCCCGACGAGGTCTACCTGTCGCTGCCCCGCGCGGGCGGCGATGCCTGGCTGTCCATCGACCGCGCCAGCGGCGATATCGAATACGAACGTACTGACCGTGGCTGGATCTCGTACCTGAACGACCTGCACAAGGGCCGCAACACGGGTCTGGCCTGGAGCTGGTTCCTGGACATCTTCGCCGTCGCCTGTCTGGTGTTCTCGCTGACCGGACTGGTGCTGCTCAAGATGCACGCCGGCAACCGCAGCGCAACCTGGCCCATGGTGGGGCTGGGCGTTGTGATTCCGCTGGTGCTGGCGCTGCTTTTCATCCACTGATTCCATCGATACGCCCTGGAGATTTCCATGCGCAAGTTGCTGTTGCCGGCGCTGCTCGCCGGCCTGATCGCCCGAACGGCCCACGCCGCAGACATCGGCCTGTCCATCGAGGTGCCGCGCCTGGACGTGGCCGAATACCACCGCCCGTACGTGGCGATCTGGATCGAGAACCCCGACCAGAGCGTGGCCACCGACCTGGCCGTCTGGTACGACGTGGCCAAGAAGAACAACGAAGGCACCGAATGGCTCAAGGACATGCGCCAGTGGTGGCGCCGCAGCGGCCGCAACCAGCAGTTCCCGGTGGACGGCGTCAGCGGCGCCACCAAGCCCGTGGGCAAGCACGCGCTGTCGTTTGACGCGGCCAGCAAGCCGCTCGCGCAGCTCAAGCCCGGCCAGTACGCGGTGGTGGTCGAAGCGGCGCGCGAAGTGGGCGGCCGCGAACTGGTGCGCATCCCCTTCCAATGGCCGCCGCAAAAGGCCGAGCAACTGAGCGCGCGCGGCGAACACGAACTGGGCGCCATCGCGCTCGATCTCAAACCCTGAACGGCCTCGTGACCAGCCCTTTTAAAAACGCAAGAAACGCAAGGAACGCAACGATGAAATCCGCCGCCAAACTGGCCGCCGCCCTGGCGCTGTGCCTGCCCTTTGCCGCTCACGCCCATGACGTCTGGATCGTGCCGTCCTCGACGGTGCTGTCGGGCACCGACAGCTGGATCACCGTGGACGCCGCGGTCGGCAACGAC
The DNA here is from genome assembly GCF_022346505.1 of Achromobacter sp. ACRQX. NCBI lineage: Bacteria > Pseudomonadati > Pseudomonadota > Betaproteobacteria > Burkholderiales > Alcaligenaceae > Achromobacter > Achromobacter sp. ACRQX. Next base: position 37,468 of record NZ_JAKRML010000030.1, on the reverse strand, counting down.
AAGTTCTACTTCAACCACGCGCCGCTGCGCCTGGACGGCCTGACCGTCACCGCGCCGGACGGCAATGCCGCCGAAGCCGAGAACATCAACCGCGGCAAGCTGCGCAGCACGTTCGACCTGCAGTTGAAACAAGCCGGCACCTACCGCGTTGCCGTGGTCAACGACGGCGTGTTCGCGCGCTGGAAGGAAGACGGCAAGAACAAGCGCTACTTCGGCAAGGTGGAAGGCATGGCGCAGGCCGTGCCGGCCAAGGCCGACGAGCTTGAAGTCTCGCAGAGCCTGGGCCGCGTCGAGACCTTCGTCACCGCCGGCAAGCCCTCGGCCGTCAAGCCCGTGGGCCGCGGCCTGGAGCTGGCGCCCGTGACGCACCCGAACGACCTCTTCACGGACGAAGCGGCCACGTTCCAGATACTGCTGGACGGCAAGCCCGCCGCCGACCTGGACGTGAACGTCGTGCCGGGCGGCAGCCGTTATCGCGACAAGGTCGGCGAAATCCAGATCAAGACCGACAAGGACGGCAAGTTCTCGGTGAAGTGGCCGCAGCCCGGTCTGTACTGGATCGAAGCCGGCATGGAAGACGCCAAGGTCACCGTGCCGCAGGCCAAGAAGCGCCGCCTGTCGTACGCCGGCACCGTCGAAGTGCTGCAACCGTAAGGCAAAGGCGCGCGCGTGGCGACCTCTCCTTCCTTCGCACCGCGCAACGCGGCGGCCCCGGCCGTTCGCGTCGCCTATGGCGCAATGCCAGCGCGCCCGGCCGCGTTGGCCGGCGCCACCATGGGCACCACCTGGTCCGCGCGCCTGGCGCTGCCGGCGGGCGTGACCGAAGCGTCAGCGCGGCAAGGCATCCAGGCCGCGCTGGACCAGGTCGTCGCGCAAATGAGCACCTGGGAAGCAGACTCGGACATCACCCGCTACAACCGCGCCGAGTCCGGCTGGCAGACGCTGCCGCCCGGTTTTTTCCATGTGCTGCATCATGCGCTGATGCTGGCCGAGGACAGCGGCGGCGCCTACGACCCCACCGTCGGGCCGCTGGTCAATGCCTGGGGTTTCGGGCCGCACCAGCGCGCCTTTGAACCGCCCTCTCCGGCCGCCATCCAGACCGCGCTTGATCGTTGCGGCTGGCGGCGCGTGCCGCTGGACCAAGACCGCCGCGCGGCCTGGCAGCCCGGCGGCGTCTATCTGGACCTGTCGTCGATCGCCAAGGGGTACGGCGTGGACCGCGCGGCGATGGCGCTCGATGCCTTGGGCATCACCGATTACCTGGTCGAAGTCGGCGGCGAGTTGCGCGCCCGCGGCAAGCGTCCCGACGGACAATCCTGGCGCGTGGCCATCGAAGTCCCCGACGCCAGCGATGACCATGCGCTGGCCTTGCCGCTGCACAACTGCAGCATCGCCACGTCGGGCGACTACCGGCGCCACGCCGGCGACGGCGATGCGCGCTACGCCCACACGATCGACCCCCGCACCGGCCACCCGGTACGCAACGCGGTCGCATCGGTAACCGTGCTGCACCCCGTCTGCATGCAGGCCGACGCGCTGGCCACCGTGCTGACGGTGCTGGGCGAAGCCGAGGGGCTGGCCTATGCGCGCCGCCATGCCCTCGCCGCGCTGTTCATCGTGCGCAGCGAAGACGCCTGGCGCGTCGTCGCCACCCCGCAGTTTGAAGCCCTGGCCCTGGCCACCTGAATGCCCATGTTGCACACCCGATTGATCGCGGCAACGTGCGTGGTGCTGACCTGGCTGCTGCTGTGCCTGTGGGCCTGGCAACGCGCCCGCCGCCAGCATGCGCAACACGCGCTGGCGCTGCAGGCGCTGAGCGCACCCGCGCCCGAATACGCGGTGCTGGTGGCCTACGCCAGCCAGACCGGCTATGCCGAGTCGCTGGCCATGCAGACTGCGGAATCTCTGCGCGCCGGCGGTCTGACCGTGCGCGTCGCCTCGCTGGACCAACTGGATCTTCAACGCCTGGCCGCCTGCCGGCGCATGCTGTTTGTCGTCAGCACCTACGGCGAGGGCGATCCGCCCGATGCGGCCGCGGCGTTTGCCGGCGAGATGCAGCAGACGCCACAGGGCGCCGAGCTGGCCGGCGCGCAATATGCCGTCCTGGCGCTCGGCGACAGCGAGTACGCGCAGTTCTGCGGCTTTGGCCACCGGTTGAACGACTGGCTGCACGCGCAAGGCGCGACGCCGTTGTTCGATCTGGTCGAGGTCGACAACGACGACGCGGCCGCGCTTCGCCACTGGCAGCATCATCTGGGCCTGCTGGCCGGCCGCAGCGATCTGCCCGATTGGGAAGCGCCCATCTACGACACTTGGCGCCTGGCGAACCGGACACTGCTGAATCCCGGCAGCCAGGGCGGCCCTTGCTATCTGCTGACGTTGTCGCCGCCGCCCGAGAGCACGGCAGCATGGCAGGCGGGCGACATCGCCGAAATCGGCCCCCGGCGCGAACGCGGCGGCGCGCTGGAGGCGCATCGTGAATACTCCATCGCTTCGCTGCCCGCTGACGGCGCCATTCAGTTGCTGGTGCGCCAGATGCAAGGCGCCGACGGCGCGCTGGGTCTGGGCAGCGGCTGGCTCACGCACATTGCGCAGACCGGCGACGAGATCGCCTTGCGTGTACGCACGAACCGAAATTTCCACCCGCCGGCTGACGACCGCCCGCTGATTCTGATCGGCAACGGCACCGGCCTTGCGGGCCTGCGCGCGCTGATCAAAGCGCGCCGCGCTGCCGGCCACCGCCGCAACTGGCTGGTCTTCGGCGAGCGCAACGCCGCTTGCGACGCGTTCTGCCGCGATGAGATCGACGCCTGGCGGCAAGACGGCACATTGGAACGCGTGGATGCGGTGTTTTCCCGCGACCAGCCCGAGCGCCGCTATGTGCAGCACTGCTTGCGCGAAGAGGCGGACGCCGTGCGCGCCTGGGTGGATGCCGGCGCCGCCGTGTATGTCTGCGGCAGCCTACAAGGCATGGCGGGCGGCGTGGATGCCGCGCTGCAGGACATCCTGGGCGCGGACCGCCTGCAAGCCCTGCAGCATACGGGCCGCTACCGGCGCGACGTGTATTGACGATGCACGCGGCCCGCGTTTCCCGAGTCCCTACTGCAGCTTGATCTGCGCCCGCTCGATCACCGTCTTCCAGCGATCGCGTTCGGTGCTGATCTGCTCACCAAACTGGGCCGGCGTGTTGCCCAGCGGGAACGCGCCGGTCTCTTCCATCTTTGCCGCGGTCGCCGGATCGCGCACCGCGCGCGCAAAGGCATCCGCCAGCTTGTCGCGAACATCGGCCGGCATGTTGGCCGGCCCCACCACGCCGTACCAGGCCGTCACGTCGTAATCCTTGTAGCCCTGCTCGGCAAAGGTCGGCACGTCGGGCAGTCGCGGATTGCGCGCCGTTCCGGTAATCGCCAGGGGTTTCAGGTGATTGCTCTTGACGTACGGCAGCGACGACGGAAAGTTGTCGAAGATCACCGGCACCACGCCGCCCACCGTGTCGGTCAGCGCCGGCGCCGAACCGCGATAGGAAATGCTGTTCATCTTGCCGCCGATGATCTGCAGGAACCAGATCATGCCCAGGTCGTTCACGCCGCCCGCACCCGCGTTCGCGTAGCCGTCCTTGCCCGGATTGGCGCGCACGTGGGTCACGAACTCGGCCAGCGTCTTGGCCGGGAAGTTCGGATTCACGCTGAGGATGTTGGGGCTGGTCACCAGATTGCTGATGGGCGTGAAGTCCTTGACCGGGTCATAGGCCAGGTTGGGAAACAGGTGCGGCGCCGTGCCGTGCGTGCTGACGGTGGCCAGGCCCACGGTGTAGCCGTCCGGCTTGGCGCGCGCGGTGGCCGTCATGCCGATGGTGCCCGACGCGCCCGTGCGGTTCTCTACGACAATCTGCTGGCCCAGAATTTCGCCTGCCTTGGCCGCGGCCACGCGGCCGACGATGTCCGTGGGACCGCCCGCCGGGAACGGCACGATCAGCGTGATGGGGCGGTCGGGAAAGGCGGCGTGAGCGGCCGGCAGCGCGGCGGCCAGCGCCAGGGCGGCGCAAGTCTTGCGGATCATGATGTTGGGTCTCCTGGTACGGCTGTTGTTATGGAAGGGGTTGGGCCGCGGCCTGATCGCGGCGAAGAATGCGGCCGGGCCGCGGGGTGTCTGCCGTGGCCGGAAAAACCGGCGTGCCATTGACCAGCACGTGCTCCACACCGGCAGACGCGAGCGTCGGCGCCTCCCAGGTGGCGCGATCGATCACCGTATCGGCATCGAACACCACAATGTCCGCCCACGCGCCCACGGCAATCCGGCCACGGTCCGCCAGCCGGAAGACGCGGGCCGGCAGCGCGGTCATCTTGGCCACCGCCGCCTCCAGCGTGACAAGCTGCGCCTCGCGCACGTAGCGCCCCAGCACGCGCGTGAAACTGCCCCACAGCCGGGGATGCGGATGCGCGTCATTGGGCAGGCCATCGGACCCGACCATGCAGCATTCGTGCTGAAAGATGCGGCGGACCTCGTTCTCGTCCATCGCGAAATAGATCGCCCCGGCCGGGCACAGGCGTTCGGCCGCCGTCGTCTTGTCGCAGCCCCAGCGCGCCGCAATGTCGCTCAGGTATTCGCCGTTGCATTCGGGATGTGGCGTCGACCACGTGATGCGGATGTCGTCGATGGTGTCGGCGCGCTCCGGGATCAGAATGGTGGAACTGCCGGGATACGGGTAGATATCCAGCGCCACGTCCACGCCCTCGGCACGGGCGCGGTCGATGTTGGCCAGCGTGGCGGCGCTTTTGCCCCAGTTGCGCGGCATCATGCACTTGTGATGCGACAGCACGGTGGCGCAGCCGGTGTTGCGGCCAATGGCCAGCACCTCGTCGACGGCCGCCTCGACCGCGTCGCCCTCATTGCGGATGTGGCTGGTGTGCATCGCGCCGCGCGCCGCCGCCACGCGGGCCAGCCCTTCCAGTTCGGGCGGCTGCGCCACCCCGCCCGGTTGATACGCCAGTCCAGTGCTGAAGCCCACGGCGCCCGCCGCCAGCGCGTCGGCCAGCATCTGCTGCATGGCCGCCTGTTCATCGGGCGTGGGCTGCGCGGTGGGATCGCGCATCGCGGCAAGGCGCAGATTCGCGTGCCCCACCAGCGCGGCCACATTGATGACCGGTTGGCGCTCGCGCAGCTCGTCGAAATAGTGCGTCATGCTGGCAAAAAGCGGCGTCTCGCCCAACAGCGCCAGCGCCGCCGCGGTGTTGCCCGGCAGCGGTGCGGGCGCACCGCTGACGCCGCAATTGCCCACGACAACCGAGGTGATGCCCTGGCTCGTCTTCCACGCCAGATCGGGCTTTTCCACAAACATCAGGTCGTCGTGACCGTGCACATCGATGAAGCCGGGCGCCACGATCTTGCCCGCGACGTTCACGCGCGTGGCCGCGGGCACCTTCGACAGGTCCCCGATCGCCGCAATGCGTTCGCCCGCCACGCCCACATCGGCGCGCTTGCGCGGACCGCCCAGCCCGTCGATGAGCCAGCCGCCTTCGATGATCAGATCCAAAGTCTCCTGCATGGTGTTCCTGCCTTGGTGAAGGACCTAGTATCGTCCGCGCGATCAATCTGGAAAAATTGTTTTTATTGATCCATCTATCGCGTTTTGAAATGCATCGCCTGCCCAAGCACGTCACTTTGAAGCACCTGACCGCCTTTGTGGCGGTAGCCCAGGAGTCCAGCTTCACGCATGCCGCCAAACGCCTGTTCCAGACGCAGTCGTCCGTCACCAGCCTGGTTCGCCAGCTTGAGGACGCGCTGGGCACCCAGCTCTTTGCGCGCACCAGCCGGCGCGTGCTGCTGACGCCGGCCGGCGAGGAATTCCTGCCGCGCGTCATGCGGCTGCTGGCGGATTTTGATGGCGTGATCGAAGACGTGGTGCGTTTTGGCGCGCTGGAACGCGGACGGGTTGGCGTGGCGGCGGCGCCGTCGGCCATCACGCAGCTCATCGCGCCCGCTGCCGCCGTGTTCGCGGCGCAGTATCCGGCGGTGCGGCTTTATCTCAGCGACGACAACTCGGGTCGCATCCAACGCAAGGTGGCCGCGCGCGAGGTCGATTTCGGCCTGACCAGCCGCTGGGCCGACGCCCCCGGCCTGCAATTCGACGCCTTGCTCGAAGACCGCTTCGGCGTGCTCTACCGCCAGGACGACGCCACGCTGCGCCCGGCGCGCGACGGCGCCATGCGCTGGTCCGACCTGACCGGCCGCAAGCTGGTTGGGGTGGTGGATGAAACGGGCATCATGGCCCTGCTGCGCGCCCGCGCCGACCTGCCCATCGAGGCGGCGGCGCCGTTCTATGAAGCATCGAGCACCACGTCGCAGGCCGCGCTGGTCAAGGCAGGCATGGGCGTCGCGCTGCTGCCGGCGCTGGCCGCGCAACGCGTGATGGAGCCGGGGCTGGCCTACGCGCTGCTGGCCCGGCCCACGGTGGTGCGCACGCTATGCATCATCCGCAACAAGGAATACCCGCTGAGCCCGGCCGCGCAGGCGTTGATCGCTTCGATCCACGAGTACCTGCGCACGGCCCCGCTTCCCGCAGGCTGCCGCCGCCTGTCCGCCACACGGCGGAAGCACTAGGTGCGCGGGTGTCACCCGCGTGCTGACCGGCGCCGCCCCTGCGATCGGGTGTCAGACACCCGATCGCAGCTTCTCGTCCAACGCGGCCAATCCCGCCGCGAAAACGTTCTGCCCGACCGCCGCAGCCACATCGTTCAACGCTGCCCCCTCGACGCGGAAATCGGCCCACCATTGCACCAGCGTGCCGCCGCCCTCGGTGACCGGATGCAGCGACACGCCCGCGACATAATCGCGCATCGGAAGATCCGTCTCGATGATCGAATACCGCAGCTCGGTATTGGGATCGTCCAGCATCAAAAGCTGCTCCCGCACGAAGCCGGAAGGCTTGAGGGTCAGATGCCGCACCGAGCCCACGGCGTCATGGCGGCCGCCCGCTTCCAGCCGGCTCTCCGCGACGCCGGGATGCCAGCCTGCCAGGCCGTTGAAATCCCGGAACAGCGGCCAGACCTTGTTCAATGGCGCCTGGACGACAGCGGTGATGTGTACGGTATGCGGCATACGGGCTCCGTTAATGCAATGCGTGTCGAATAAGCCGAAAATTGCGGCGATGGGGATCAGAAGGTCAGGTTCTTGAATTCGCGCGTGGCGGCCGTCAGGGCCTGTTCGGTCGGCAGGCGTTCCATCGAGCTGGCGCCATAGAAGCCGTGGCAATGCTTGCAAGCGCGCAGCACGTGGGCCGCGTCGTCGGGCGTCGCGATCGGGCCGCCGTGGCACAGCACGATGATATCCGGGCGCACCGCCAGCGCGGCCTCGGCAATACGGTCGATGGCGCCCACGCAATCATCCAGCGTCAGCGCCGTTTCCGCGCCAATGGACCCGCCGGTGGTCAGCCCCATGTGCGCCACGATGATGTCCGCGCCTGCGCGGGCCATGGCGACGGCTTCGTCCTCGTTGAAGACGTACGGCGTCGTCAGCATGCCCTTTTGATGCGCCAGACGGATCATATCGACTTCCAGCGCATAGCCCATGCCGGTCTCTTCAAGATTGGCGCGGAAGTTACCGTCGATGAGGCCGACAGTGGGAAAGTTCTGCACGCCGGCAAAGCCCTGCCGTTTCAGGTCGTCCAGGAACACGTCGAAGTCGCAGAACGGATCGGTGCCGTTCACGCCGGCCAGCACCGGCGTCTTCTTGACCACCGGCAGCACTTCGCGGCCCATGTCCACGACGATCTCGTTCGCGTTGCCGTAGGCCAGCAGGCCCGCGAGCGAGCCGCGGCCCGCCATGCGGTAGCGGCCCGAGTTGTAGATCACGATGAGGTCGATGCCGCCCGCTTCCTCGCACTTGGCCGACAGTCCGGTGCCCGCGCCCCCGCCCACGATGGGCGTGCGCGCGCGCACCATGGCGCGAAACTTGTCCAGCAGTTCGTTACGGTCAAAACGCGGCATGGCGGCAGTCCTTCAATGTGCGGCAATTTCAAGAAAGTGGTCGACCGCCGTCCTGGCGAACAGCGGATCGTTGATGTGGCAAGGCACGCGGATCAGGCGGCGGTCCGCCGTCTGCCGCAGGTTGGCCTCCAGCGCGGCAAACAGCGCCGCGTCGGCCTCGGGATCCCAGAACGCCTGGCCCGGCGCATCCAGCGCGGACACGCCGCCCTCGGGAATCAGGAAGCGCACCGGGCCGTCGCAACGGTTCAGCCGGTCGGCGATCCATTCGCCCTGCCGCGTGTTTTCCTCTGCGGTCGTGCGCATCAGCGTGACCTGCGGGTTGTGGGGATAGAAGCGTCGGGCGCGGTAGCGTTCGGGCACGGTGTCCATCGCGCCGAAGTTCACCATGTCCAGCGCGCCGCACGACCCGACATACGGCGCGCCCGTGCGCGCCACCGCGCCAAAGCGGTCATCGGTGCAGGCCAGCACGCCGCCGAACAGCAGGTCGCAGACTTCAGTCGTGGTCAGGTCCAGCACGCCGGCAAGCAGGCGGCTGTCCAGCAGCTTTTCCATCGACTGCCCGCCCGTGCCAGTGGCATGGAACACCAGGCAATCAAACTTCGACTCCAGGAGCGGCGTGACTTGCTGCACGCAGGCCGTGGTGACGCCGAACATGGTGATGCCCACCGCCGGCCGGCCATCGTCAGCCGCCGCGGCCGACGACTGGCGGAACGCGCCGCCGATCGCGCCGGCCGCATTGGCCAGCACGCGGCGCGAGATGCGGTTCAGGCCCGCCACGTCGGTCACGGAATACATCATCGCGATGTCCGACGGTCCCACATAAGGCGCGACATTGCCGGACGCCATCGTGGACACCATCACCTTGGGCGTGCCGATGGGCAGCGCGCGCATGGCCGGCGTGATGAGCGCCGTGCCACCCGAGCCACCCAGGCCCAGCAGCGCGCCGATTTCCGCGTTACCGGCGGCGTAGCGCTCGAACGCAAGAGCCATGGCCGCAATCGCTGTGCCCCGGTCGCCCGTGAAGACCGCTGCGGCGCCGTCCGGGTGGCTGCGCGCGACCTCTTGCGCCGAGACCTGCGCGGCGCTGGGCGCGCCCGAGGTCGAGACATCCACCGACACCACGTCCAGCCCCTCGCGCCGGAGCAGATCCGCCACGTAGTCGGCCTCGTGGCCCTTGGTGTCATAGGTCGCGGCGACAAAGACCCGCTGCTTGGTATGCGTCATGACTCCTCCGCGGGCGGCTACACTGCGTGCGCGCCTCGATATGTGAGGCCAAAGGCCCGTAGAATCCAGAAATGAGACGAAAGAATCATACTGAGACACCTGTCTCACGTCAATCCGAATCTCCCGCCCGCAAGGCGTCCTCGGCAGCGGCCGGCACGAAGCTGATCGCCCCCGCCAGCCCGCAGGCAGCCGCCAGCGGCGAACCCCCGCACGGGCCGCGCGCACGGATGCGCAAGACCCTGCTCGACGCCGCCCAGCAATTGATGGCGCAAGGCGTCACGCCCTCGGTCGCCGAGCTGGCCGAACACGCGCAAGTCTCGCGCGCCACCGCCTACCGCTACTTTCCCAGCCAGAGCGCGCTGATCGCCGCCGTGGTGGACGAAAGCCTGGGCCCCATCCTCGCGTGGAATTCCGATGCGCCCGACGCGGCGGCGCGCGTCGACGAATTGTTGCGCTTTGCGTATCCGCGGCTGGCGGCGCACGAGGCGCCGCTGCGCGCTGCCATTCAGGTGTCACTGCAACAGCATGCGCAGGCCAGCGCCGGCAAGGCCGGCGCCGAGCCCCAACTGGTGCGCGGCCACCGCGTCGACATCCTCAGGCGCGCCATCGCACCCCTGGCCGCCGACCTGACACCGGCGCAGCAGGACCGCGTCGCGCAGGCGCTGTCGCTGGTGTACGGCACCGAGGTGTTCCTGGTGCTCAAGGACATCTGGAAGCTCGACCTGCCCGAGGTCACCGATGTGGTGCGCTGGACCGCGAACGCCATCATCACGCAGGCGCTGGCCGAAGGCCGAGCCGCAAAAAAATAGCTGCTGAAGACAACGCCAGGCGCACGGAAATCGACATCCGGCGCGCCACTGTCATTCCCACGTCATTCCCCGCCCGCATAGTTGCGCGCTTTGCGGCATGCGCGTTGCATGCCGACATGACGTTGGAGTGTTGTAGATGCAGTTCGAAGTATCCCGCCTGCGGCGAGCCATCATGCCCTTGTCGCTGGCTTGCGTGACCCTGCTGAGCGCTTGCGGTGGCAGCGATGACGATGACGAGGTGGTCACCCCTGAGCCGACGCCGCCCGTCGTGACCGACCCGACGCCGCCCGCAGAGCAACCCAAGCCCATCGAAACGGGCGCGTGGTCCGCGGGCGATCTGCACGTGCACACGTTCCAGTCGGACGACGCGCAGGTCAGCCTGGAAAGCGCGCTGGATCAGGCGTTCGACCGCTACAAGCTGGACTGGGCCGCCATCTCGAACCATCTGCGCCTGTCCGCCCGCGACCATACCGGCGTCAACCTGCCCGGCGGATCGATCCCGTTCTCGCAAGGCATGGCGCAGTACGAAGTGCCCTACATCAAGCAGGCGCAGGCCGCGGGCCGCTACGCCGGCAAGATCATCTTCTCGTCGTTCGAATGGGACATGCCGACGCATGACCACGTGAACATCGGCATCGGCTACAACGATCCGCAGTCGCCCAAGTCTCTGGAGGCCGTGGCCGAGTTCGAGTACCTGTTCACCAACCGTGATCCCAACCTGTTCGACCCGCTGCTGGTCTCGCGCCTGTCCGGCGAAACGCGCGCGTTCACCACGCACGCCGACTCGCTGGCCGCGCTGAAGTGGCTGCGCGACAAGTACCCCGACAGCTACATGCTGCTGAACCACCCGTCGCGCTACGCGGGCAAGTACACGATCGCCCAGCTGCGCGAGATGAACGACCTGGCCCCGAGCGTCTTCTTCGCGATCGAGGGCATGGTCGGCAACCAGATGGAACCGGACCGTGGCGGCTACGCCACCGCCTACACCAACGCCTTCCTGCCCAACCGCACCTATGGCGGCGCCGATTACCAGGTCGCGCACCTGGGCGGCACGTGGGACGCGCTGCTGGGCGAAGGCCGACGCATCTGGAACGTGGCCGATTCGGACTACCACTTCCGCACGAGCCAGGGTTTGTACAGCAGCGGCTACGCGCCCGGCGAATATTCGAAGACGTACGTCTGGAAGGACGGCGACGACATGGCGGCCGTGGTCACGGGCCTGAAAAGCGGCCGCATGTTCGGTGTCTTCGGCGACCTGATCGACGCGTTGGACTTCCAGGCCAAGGGCGCGGCCGGCGCGGTGCACATGGGCGGCGAACTGCAGGCGGCCAAGGGTGAAACCGTCGAGGTCACGATCCGCTTCCGCAGCCCCGAGCGCAACAACTACGAGTACCCGATCGAAAGCGGCAACCCCACCTACGTCAAGCCCACCGTCAACCACGTGGACCTGATCGTCGGCGACGTGACCGAACGCGCCGCACCCGGCACCCCGGAATACGACGCCGACACCAACCCCACGACGCGCGTGCTGGCCCGCTTCACCAAGGCCGACTGGAAGGTCGACGAAGATGGCTACAACGTCATCACGACCACGATCAAAGCCGACAAGAGCCAGTACCTGCGCCTGCGCGGCACCAATCTTGGCGTGGACGTGGCAGGCGAAACCGCAGCGGGCGAACCGCTGCCGGACGCCAAGGTCGATTTTGCCGACAACGCGGCGCGCTTCAACGCCATCAACGCCCGCAACTACAACGATCTGTGGTTCTATTCGAACCCGGTGTTCGTGACGGTCGCGAAGTGATGTGATTGCCCAGCGCCGCGCCGATCTGTTCGGCGCGGCGGCGCTGCGGCGCTACGGCGCAGACAAAAAAATGCCCGGCTACGCGCCGGGCATTCTGCTTATTGCAGCGCGATCACTGCAACGTGCGGGTGAAGACGAACTGGCCATCCTGCCAGTCCACTGGGACCACGTCGCGCGGACCGAACCTGCCTTCCAGGATCAGACGCGCCACCGGGTTCTCGATCTGCTGCTGGATCGCACGCTTCAAGGGGCGCGCGCCAAACACCGGATCGAAGCCGGAGCGGGCCAGTTCGGCCAGGGCCGGTTCCGTCACCTCCAGCCGCATCTCCTGCTTTTCCAGGCGCTCGCCCAGACGGCGAAGCTGGATGCGGGCGATGGACTCGATGTGCTGCGCTTCCAGGCCATGGAACACCACCACTTCGTCGATGCGGTTCAGGAATTCGGGCCGCAGCGTCTGCTTCAGTTCATCCCACACCACTTCCTTGACCACGTCGTACGGCTGGTCAGCCAGCGTCTGGATATGGTGCGAACCCAGGTTCGACGTCATGACGATCACCGTGTTGCGGAAGTCGACGGTGCGGCCCTGGCCATCGGTCAGGCGGCCGTCGTCCAGCACTTGCAGCAGCACGTTGAACACGTCCGGATGCGCCTTTTCGACTTCATCGAGCAGCACCACGCTGTAGGGCTTGCGCCGCACGGCCTCGGTCAGATAGCCGCCCTCTTCGTAGCCCACGTATCCCGGCGGCGCGCCGATCAGCCGCGCCACCGAATGCTTCTCCATGAACTCGCTCATGTCGATGCGGATCATGTGCTCTTCAGAGTCGAACAGGAACTCGGCGAGCGCACGCGTCAGCTCGGTCTTGCCGACGCCGGTTGGGCCCAGGAACAGGAACGAGCCATACGGCCGCGCCGGATCCGCCAGCCCCGCACGCGAACGGCGGATGGCGTCGGACACGAGTCGCACGGCCTCGTCCTGACCCACCACGCGCTTGTGCAGGAACTCTTCCATGTGCAGCAGCTTTTCGCGTTCGCCCTGCATCATCTTCGACACCGGAATGCCGGTGGCGCGCGACACGACTTCGGCGATTTCCTCGGCGCCGACACGCGTGCGCAACAGGCGCGGACGCGATTCGTCGCCTTCGGCGTTTTCGGCGGCCTCGGCAGCGCCCACCTCGGCGGCCTTCAGACGTGCCTCAAGATCCGGCAGCTTGCCGTATTGCAGCTCGGCCAGCTTGTCGAATTGGCCCTTGCGCTGCAGTTCCGCCATTTCGGCGCGGACGCTGTCGATCTCTTCCTTGATGGCTTGCGTGCCTTGCACCGCGGCCTTCTCGGCCTTCCAGATTTCCTCGAAGTCGTTGTACTCGCGCTGCAGCTTTTGCAGCTCGTCCTCGATGACGCCCAGGCGGCGCTTGGAGGCGTCGTCCGTTTCCTTCTTGACGGCCTCGCGCTCGATCTTGAGCTGGATGATGCGGCGGTCCAGCTTGTCCATCACTTCCGGCTTGGAGTCGATTTCCATGCGGATGCGCGCGCCGGCTTCGTCGATCAGGTCGATAGCCTTGTCGGGCAGGAAGCGGTCGGTGATGTAGCGATGCGACAGCTCGGCGGCCGCGACGATGGCCGGGTCGGTGATCTCGACGCCGTGGTGGATTTCGTAGCGCTCCTGCAAGCCGCGCAGGATGGCGATGGTGGATTCCACGTCGGGCTCGTCGACCAGCACTTTCTGGAAGCGCCGCTCAAGCGCCGCGTCCTTCTCGATGTACTTGCGGTATTCGTCCAGCGTGGTGGCGCCGATGCAGTGCAGCTCGCCGCGCGCGAGCGCCGGCTTGAGCATGTTGCCCGCATCCATCGCGCCTTCGGCCTTGCCCGCACCCACCATGGTGTGCAGCTCGTCGATGAACACGATGTTGCGGCCGTCGTCCTGGCCCAGCTCTTTCAGCACGGCCTTCAGGCGCTCTTCGAACTCGCCGCGGAACTTGGCGCCCGCCAGCAGCGCCGCCAGGTCCAGCGACAGCACGCGCTTGCCGCGCAGGGTCTCGGGCACTTCGTCGTTGACGATGCGCTGCGCCAGGCCTTCGACGATGGCGGTCTTGCCGACGCCGGGTTCGCCGATCAGCACGGGGTTGTTCTTGGTCCGGCGCTGCAGGATCTGGATGGTGCGGCGGATTTCGTCGTCGCGGCCGATGACCGGATCCAGCTTGCCCTGGCGGGCGCGCTCGGTCAGGTCCAGCGTGTACTTGGAAAGGGCCTCGCGGTTGGCCTCGCCTTCCGCGCCCGACACGTTCTCGCCGCCGCGCACGGCGTCGATCGCCGCTTCCAGGGCCTTTTTCTGCAGGCCCGCGTCGCGCAGAATGCGGCCGGCTTCACCCTTGTCGTCGGCCAGCGCAAGCAGGAAGAGTTCGCTGGCGATATAGGTGTCACCGCGGCGGGAGGCTTCCTTGTCGGTACGGGTCAGCACGCCCTGAAGGTCGCGGCCCACCTGCACGTTGTCTTCGCCCTGCACCTGCGGCAAGCCCTTCAGGGCGGACTCCAGGGCCGGGCCCAGTCGGTTGACCGCCACACCGGCACGCGCCAGCAAACTGCCCGCGCCGCTGTCGGAATCCGACAACAGGGCGGACAGCACGTGGACAGGTTCGATGTAGGGGTGGTCGTTGCGGGCGGCCAGACTTTGGGCGTCTGCCAACGCTTGTTGAAACTTGGTCGTCAGTTTGTCGAATCGCATAATGGTCGTATTGGCTTGTGGGGAGCCTGACCGATCCGTGCCGGCTGGCTCGATAACCTGAATATGTGGCCGGGTGAGACAATTTCAACACCCGGCGCCTCTCATGGTCTTCTTCGACGTGCACCAGCAAACAGAGCAATGAGCATATACGTTTTTGTGTACGGCACCCTACGGGCCGGCGAAATCAACGACCTCGCCCGGGCGGCCGCAGCGCGCGGTTTGCCGGCCGCCAGCCACGTCGGCGCGGCCAGCGTGCCCGGCATGCTGGTCGATTTTGGCGACTGGCCCGGGCTCATCCCCGTGCAGGACGGCCGGCGCGTGCGCGGCGACGTTTTCCAGGTGGAACCGGCGTTGATCGCCCTGATGGACGAGATCGAAGAATACCAGCCCGGCAAGCCCTGCTGCTTCGTGCGCCGCACGGTTACCGCCAGTCTGGAAGGCGCCGGCCCGACCAGTCTGCTGCCCTGCGAGTACTATCCGATCGACCCCGCGTTTCGGGCCGCGGCGGTCGATATCGCCGGGGAAGACTGGATTGCTCATCGCCTTTCCAGAACAAAGCAGGACGCCCGGTAAGACACCCGTAGTAACAACGGACTACAATAGACGCCTGTCTCGTGCTTCACACCCGTTCCGGCGCCCGCCGTGCAATGGGCACTCTAAAGGTCATCGTATGCAAAAACGGGTCCCCATTGCCCCTGATGCCGCCCACTGTTCCACGTGCATGCTGGGTCACGTCTGCGTTCCCGTGGGCATGGCAGCCGCCGAAGTCGAAAAGCTGGACGAACTGGTCAAAGAGCGCGTCCGCGTGGAAAAAGGCAAGACGCTCTTTTCGCTGGATCATCCGCTCGACGCCGTCTACGGCGTGCGCTTCGGCAGCTTGAAAACGCAACTTGAAGACGCCACCGGCCAGATCCAGATCACCGGCTTCCATCTGCCCGGCGAGATCGTCGGCATGGACGGCATGCTGGATGGCAAGCACGTGTCGGCCGCCGTGGCCCTCGAAGATTCCGAGGTCTGCGTCATCCGCCTGAACGAAGTCGATCGCGTCGCGTCGCACCTGCCGTCGCTGCAACAGCAATTCCGCCGCCTCATGAGCCGCGAGATCACCCGCTCGCACCAGATGCTGGCGTCGCTGGGCTCCATGCGGTCGGAACAGCGCCTGGCCGCATTTCTGTTGAACCTCTCGCAGCGCTATGCGTCGCTGGGCTACTCGTCCACCGAGTTCGTGCTGCGCATGAGCCGCGAAGAAATCGGCAACTATCTGGGCCTGACGCTGGAAACGGTCAGCCGTCTGTTCTCGCGGTTTGCCCGCGACGGCCTCATCAAGATCAACCAGCGCGAAGTCCGCATCCTGGACCTGCCCGCGCTCAAGCAACTGCTGGGACTCGAAAGCTGCTGAGCGGTCGCCGCGCCATGCGTCGCGCGCCTGCCACTTCCCTGACCCGCACGGCGCTGGCGGCCTCGCTCGCCCTGGCCACCCTGCTGGCTTGCGGCGCTGCGCATGCGCAGACGCCGCTGCCCGACCCCTACGACTACGACGAAGCCACGCCCGTGCCCAAGCGCGCGGCGCCGCTGCGCTGGCAGGCCGTTGAACTGGGCCGCCCCGGAAACCGGTACAAGATGCCGGTCTACGCCAACCGGGATCTGGCCAAGGACGACCTGCGCGGCATCAAGCAGGTGCTCATCGTCATCCACGGCGTCAAGCGCGACGCCGACAACTACTACGAAACCGCCGCCGCGCTGGTCGCCGCCGACCCGGCGCGCGCGGGCGACACGCTGGTGCTGGCCCCGCGGTTTTCCGGCTCGATCGACTCGGGCTTCGCGGGCATGGCCGCCTGGCGCAAGGCCAGCTGGGAAGACGGCCAGGAAAGCGTCCAGGCCACGGGCCGGCCCGCCCCCGTCACCTCGTTCCAGGTTTTGGACGACCTGCTGCGCAGCCTGGACGACCGCAAGCGCCTGCCGTCGCTCGCCGGCCTGGTGCTTGCCGGCCATTCGGCCGGCGCGCAGCTGGTGCACCGGTATGCGGTGCTGAACAACGTGGACGGGGTGTTGCGCCGCGACGGCCTGACCCTGCGGTACGTGGTCGCCAACCCCTCTTCCTATCTGTACCTGACCAACGAACGGCCACGCGCCGACGGCAAAGGCTACGCGCCCTACGAGCGCGGCATCTGCCCCACCTACAACCAGTACAAGTACGGCACGGACAAGCTGCCCGCCTACGCCGGCGAATCCGACGATTCCCGCCTCTTCGTGCGCTACGCGGCGCGCGATGTGGTCTACCTGCTGGGCGGCGCGGACAACAACCCCGAGCACCGGCTGCTGGACAAAGCCTGCGGCGCCGAAGCCCAGGGCGCCACCCGGCTCGCGCGCGGCACGGGCTACGTCCAGTACGAGCACGTGCTGGCCGCCCGAGGCTCCAAGCCCGTCCCCCTGCGTCACAGCGCCTTCGAAGTCGGCGGCGTGGGCCACGACGGCAAGCGCATGTTCGGCTCGGTCTGCGGCGTGCGAGCGCTGCTGGGTGGCGACGCCCCGGCCAGCAACACCGCCGCGGCCTGCGACATCATCAAGCCGCGCGGCAAGTAACCCGCTTCACCCCTAGGGAAAGTCCGAAGCCATCGCGCTTGACACGCGCTTGTGGCAAACCTAAAACTTAACCTTATGGTTAAGTTAAATGATGATGCTCTCGATGCCATCTTCTCCGCGCTGGCGGATGGCACGCGCCGCCGGGTGCTGGCGGACCTGGAACAGGGCTCGGCCTCGGTCAGCACGCTGGCCCGCCCCCACGCCATGTCCCTGCCCGCCTTTATGAAACACCTGCGGGTGCTGGAAGAGGCCGGCCTCATCGCGCGCGCCAAGGACGGGCGGGTCGTGCGCTGCACGCTGTCTCCCGAACCCATGCGCGCCGCCGCCGGTTGGCTGGCACGGTACGAAAGGTTCTGGACCGGCCAACTGGATTCGCTGGCGCGATATCTCTATCACGAAGAGGAAATCCACCCATGGAAAACCGAATCTCCCCCCTCGAGCTGCGGCTCCAGCGCCGCTTCGACGCCCCCGTCGAACGCGTCTGGCGAGCCTGGACCGACCCGCAAGCGCTGATGCGCTGGTTCGGCCCGGCAGGCACGCAACGCGTGTTGCTGGCCGAAACCGATGTGCGGGTGGGCGGCGCTTATGAAGTCGGCTTCATCACCGCAGACGGCGGGGAACACTACGCCAGCGGCCGCTACCAGGAAGTCGCGCTGCATCGCCGTCTGGTGTTCACCTGGGCGTGGCGCGACACGCCGCAGGAAACCTCACTGATTACGCTGGACTTCACCTCGGCAGACGGGGGCACCGAGCTTGCCTTCCTGCAGACACCGTTCGTCGACGAGGCCACCCGCGACGGCCACGAGAATGGCTGGTCCGGCGCCATGGACCGGCTGGCGGACCACCTGGCCGGCAAGGCCTGAACCTGGCGCCCCGGACCTGTCCGCCGGATCCGAACTTGACCCCCGGGTCCAAGCGCCCGGCACGCAAAGGAGACGCACGATGCAAACCGATCATCCCGTCGTATCCCGCCCCCAATGGACCGTTGCCCGCGAGGCGCTGTTGCGGCGCGAAAAGGAACTGACCCACGCCTCGGACGCCCTGGCCCGCGACCGCATGGCGCTGCCGTGGGTGCGAGTGGACAAGCCCTACGCCTTTGAAGGCGCGCACGGCATGCAAGGCCTGGATGCCCTGTTCCAAGGCAGGCGCCAGCTCATCGTCTATCACTTCATGTTCAGTCCGGACTGGGAGGACGGGTGCGTGGGCTGCTCGCTCCTGGCCGATCACCTGGACAGCGCGCTCATGCACCTGCGGCACCACGACGTGACGGTGGTGGCTGTCTCGCGCGCGCCGTATGCCCGCCTGGCCGCCTTCCAGGCCCGCATGGGCTGGCAGTTTGACTGGTACTCGTCAGCGGACAGCGATTTCAATTTCGACTTCGAAGCCTCCGTGCCGCAGGCGGATGGCGCCGTCGAGGAACGTCCAGGGGCCAGCGCGTTCTTCCGTGATCCCGACGGCGAAATCTTTCACACCTACTCGGCCTTCGAACGCGGCGTGGAGCGCCTGGCGGGGGCCTACAACTACCTCGACATCGCGCCGCTGGGCCGCAACGAAAACGGCCCGTATTTCGATGTTCGCGACTGGGTGCGCCACCATGACCGATACGGCGACACCCCGCGCCAAGCCTGCCACGACCACCGCTAGGCCGCGGGCCACGGCCGGCATGGCTGGCCTGTGGCTGGCGTGCCTGGCGGCCATGGGCGCCGGACTGATTGTGGACACGTGGCGCACGCCCGCCGCGCTGTTGGCCAGCGAGTGCGGTGCGCCGGGAACGCTGGCGCAACTGGCATGGCGGCACGTCGAGCTGATGCCGGCCAGCTCGGCCGCGATGGCGCTGGCGGCGCTGCTGCCCTGGTCCCAGCTGTCCGGGACTCGATGGCCCTGGGTTCAATTGCTTTGGTCCCGCGTGCCTCAGACCCGATGGCTCTGGCTGCGGCTGCAAGCCGGCGAACCGCCGCTGGCAAGCCGGGTGCTCTGCCTGGTCCTCATGGCGATCGGTATGGTGCTGGGCGCGCGCCTGGGCGTTCAGACAGCGCAGGCGCTGGGCGCTGCGCCGTTTTGGGGAATGGTGCTGGGCATGGCGGCAGGAATGGCCGCAGGCATGGCTGCGACCCTGTTGCCGGTCGCCGCGGTCAGCGTCTGGCGCCGGTAAGCGGGCGAACCGCGGGCGGCACGGTCTCGATCAACGCGGCGCCGGGCGCCTGGATTTCCAGCGCCGACGTCGCCTGGGCCACGCACGGCAGGATCCAGCCCTCTTCCTTTTCGTCGCGCGACAGGCCGGGCCATTCGATGCCGTACACGATCGATCCGTCCAGCATCAGGCACATGCAGGCGCGGCAGGTGCCATTGCGGCACGAACTGGGCAGCTTGATCCCCGCGGCCTGCGCCGCCAGCAGCACGGACGTGCCGGCCGGCGCGTCAAAGCGCAGGCCCGAGGGCTGGACGAGAACCGGGTGCGAGCACATCGTCGTCAGGCTGCCCGCCGCCGCTCAGGCGACGTTGTCCTGCCAGTCCAGCTTCCAGGCGCCGGACAGCACGTTCTGCATCCACAGTACGCAGGTCAGCGTCTTGGCGTCGGTGACCTCACCCTGGCTGCACGCCGCCAGCAGCTCCTCGGGCTGCTTGCTGATGACATCCAGAAATTCGTCCTGGTCGAGCTGGCGCTCGCCTGCCCGCAGGCCGCGCGCAAAGAAGATGTGAATGATTTCAGTGGAATAGGCGATGGCCAGGTGCAGGGCGCCCGCGAGGGCCCATTGGCCGGCGGTATAGCCCGTTTCCTCCAGCAGTTCCCGCTTGGCGCATACCAGCGGATCCTCGCCCGGATCCAGCTTGCCCGCAGGAAATTCCGTCATCACGCGGCCGATGGGATATCGGAACTGTCGCTCGAGCAGCACCCGGCCATCGTCGAGCAGCGGAATCACCACCACCGCCCCCGGGTGCACCACGTACTCGCGGATACCGGTATGGCCGTTGGGCAGGCTGACGGTATCGCGGCGGATCTTCAGGAAGCTGCCGTCATACGGGGCCTCGCTTTCGAGGAGCGTTTCGACGAGATGGGTATCGGCGGGTCGGGTCATGAGGACGTCTGGATCGGAAACTGAGAGGGGCGGCGCGCCGTTGCCGGCACGCCTGGCAGCTTACCACCGCCCCGCAGGCGGCCGGTCAGCCGAACTTGCGCGCGGCATCCAGCGCAAGACCCGCGCCGATGCTGCCGAACAGGTCGCCTTCCACGCTGCGCGCCTCGGGCACCAGCCGGGACACGCTTTCGCGCAGGCGCGGCACACGGCTTGAGCCGCCCGTGAAGAACACGGTATCCACGTCCGCCGTCGACACGCCCGCATCGCGCAGCAACTGGCCCACCGTGGTCTCGACCTTGTCGATCAAGCGTCCCACGCTCGCGTCGAACGATGGGCGCGTCACCTCGACACCCAGATCCGGCGCGACGCGCGACAGGTCGATGCGCGCGGCGGGCGCCTCGGACAGCGCGATCTTGGCTTCTTCCACCTGCACCGCCACCCAGTGGCCTGCACGCTCCTTCACCAGGTTCAGCAGCAGATCGATCTTCTGGCGGTCGCCGGCCTCGGCGCGGATATAGGCAAAATGCTCGGCTGCCTTGCGTGTGTAGGCCTGGTTGATGGTGTGCCAGCAGGCCAGGTTGCCGTATTGCGTCGACGGCACGTCCTTGCCGCTGCGCAACTGGCTGCCCAGGCCCAGCAGCGGCATCACGTGCGCCAGGCTCAATTGCTTGTCAAAATCCACCCCGCCGATATGCACGCCGCCGTAGGCCAGGATGTCGTCGCGGCGGTCCGGCTTGGCCGCGCGGTCCGGCCCCAGCCGGATCAGCGAAAAGTCCGACGTCCCCCCGCCGATGTCGATCACCAGCACCAGTTCCTCGCGGCTGATCTGCGACTCATAGTGGAAAGCGGCGGCCATCGGCTCGAACTGGAACTCGATGTCGGTAAACCCGACGTTGCGCGCGATCTCTTCCAGCGTGTCCTGCGCCGTCTTGTCGGACGCGGGATGATCGTCCACGAAAAACACCGGACGGCCCAGCACGGCACGGGTGAAGCCGCGCCCGGCGGCGGTCTCGGCGCGCGCCTTCAATTCAGCGATGAAGCGCGTCAGCAGGACACGGAAAGGGATGGACCGGCCCTGCACTTCCGTCGAGCCGTCGATGAGCGAGCTGCCCAAGAGGCTTTTCATCGAACGCATCAGGCGCCCGTCGTAGCCCGCCAGGTAGTCGGAGATGGCCGCGCGGCCATAGCTGACCTCGGCGTCCTCGTCGTGAAAGAAGATGGCCGACGGCAAGGTGGTCTTGCCGTCCTCCAGCGCGAGGAGCGCGTGTTGGTCGGGACGGCTCCAGCCGACGGTGGAATTGGAGGTGCCGAAGTCGACGCCGCAGGCGGTGGAAATCATGGGAATTCAGGCGCTTAGAGCAAAACGGCGCACAAGTGTACCCGCTCTGGCTCCGGCCCTGGATTCCCGTGGGGGCTTATTGCTGCTGGCGGCGCTGTTCCAGTTCGCGCAGACATTGCTCGACGCCGGCCTGCATCTGCGCATTCGACGTGGCTGCGCGGTCCGACACCGTACGGCAGCGCTGGAACTCGGCCTGGCTTTGGGGCGTGTCGCGGATCGGTGCGGGCGGCGGGGCTTCGGGCGTTACGGTCATGCGCAGCGTCGAGGGTGGCGACAGGCTGCCCTGGGCCGAGGGAAACTGCATCTCCTGCGTGGCGCCGGGCGCGACATTCTGGGCCTGGGCAGCGCCCGCCGCGCACAAGGCGGCAAACAGGAAAGCGGATACGTGTTTTTTGTTCATGGCGACCTCGGTTAGATGAGTCAGCGCCCGGGCCGAGGGCCGGGCGCACCGCCTAATCGTATCCCCGGTGGATGGCAGGCGTCGTGCCAAGACGCAACATCATCCCCGCCAGTTGTTTCCTGCGGTTTCCGCGGCGGGTCTCAGGACGCGCGCCGGGTCTTGCGCAGCGGATCCAGCAGCGATGACAAGCCGTTGTGATCCAGTTCGTGCATCAAGGCCAGCAAGCGGCCCAGCTCTCCCGGCGGAAAGCCCTTGCGCGCGAACCACGCCAGATACGGTCCGGGCAGGTCGGCGATCAACCTGCCCTTGTACTTGCCAAACGGCATGTCGCGCGTCACCAGCAGCGCCAGCAGTTCGGGATCCATCACATTCATCGCGACGCATCGCCGGTAAAGAGATCAGCGGCCGCCACAGCGGCGATCTTCACACCGAAGCTGGAAATGGCCGGCAACGTGGCGTTGTGATGCGCCCGGATCTGGCCGCCGTCCGCATGAGGCTTGTCGTGCGTGGTATGCGCGTCGGCCGCCAGCGTGACCGCCAGCCCCAACCCCGCCGCCCGCCGCACGGTCGTGTCCACGCAGAACTCTGTGGCGTACCCGCACACCACCAGATGCGTAACGCCCCGCTCCGCCAACACCTGCCCCAATTCCGTTCGCAGAAACGAATCAGGTGTCGTCTTGTGAACACGGAAGTCGTCGGCGGCCGGCGCGAGGCGCGTATCCAGCTCCCAACCCGGCTCACCACGCGCCAGATCGGACCCGGGACTTTCATGCTGGACGTAAACGACCGGCGCACCGGCCGCACGGGCGCGTTCGGCCAATGCATTGATGCGAGCCAGCACCTGCGCGGCCTCGAAGGGCGGCGGCGAGGTTTCGAACAACGCGCGTTGCACGTCGATCACGATCAGGGCGGATGTCATGGGAATGGCGTCAGGTGGAGGACTGGATCACAATGCGCGGCTCGCACCGTACCGGAAAATTCACCGAATTGGCAATGAAGCAGAAGTGGTGCGCGCGTTCGTGCAGCTGTTCCGCCAGCGCGGCGTCGTCGCCCGCGCCGATGGTGACCTGGGGTCGCAACGTGACCGATGCAAACGCGCCGCCGCGTTCCGAATCTTCCTGCATGACGCCTTCGGCCTCGTCCCGATAGGCCTGCACGGTCACTCCTTCGACCGCGCACAGGTGCAGATACCAGAGCTTGTGGCACGCCGATAGCGAGGCCACCAGCATGTCTTCGGGATTCCAGCGCGAGGCATCGCCGCGGAAGGCGGGGTCCGACGATCCCGGCACCTCGGGCTTGCCGGCGGCCTGGATGACGTGGTCGCGGGAATAGGCCGCGTAGCCGGCCGTACCGGCGCCGGTGTTGCCGGTCCATTCGACGGTAACGCTGTAATGATGTTCGCCTTTCATGCTGTAGTCCTGTTGCCTTGTAGTCCTAATGCCTTGTGGTCCTGTTGTCTCGTGGTTCTGTTGCCTTGCGCCTGGCGGCCCTGTCGCCTTGTGCCGCTATCGCTGCGCCGGCAGCCTGATGCCGCCTCACGCGCAAGGAAGGCCGAGCTTAGCGCACGCCTGGCCGCGTCGGTTGGATGTTTATGACACGCATCGGCCTTACATCCCGTTTCAGCATGGGCCCGTTACTGTCCGTATCGTGAGGACGCGTCTGGCCATCTGAGATCAGCCAATAAGCCAGTCCGTCACACAGGAGCTCGCCATGATGAAAACCACCCTGACCTGCACCCTGAGTCTTGCGCTGCTCGCCGGCTGCGCCCCGTCAAAGCCCATCACCGCCCGATCGGTGCCGGTAGACCACCACACCTCCCGCGACTCCCTGGACTGGCCCGGCAGCTACGAAGGCACCCTGCCCTGCGCCGACTGCCCCGGCATCCGCGCCCGCCTGACGCTGATGAAGGATGGCCGCTACGAAAAGCTGACCCAGTACCTGGACCGCCAGCCACAGCCCGAGATCGTGACGGGCACCTTCAGTTGGGAGTCTGACGGCAGCACGATCCGGCTGGACGCCGCAGGCGATAGCCAGCGTTACTTCGTCGGCGAGAACCAGGTAACGATGCTCTACCGCGACGGCACGCGCCCCACCGGCCCGCTCGCGGCGCATTACGTGCTGCGCCGCGTGCAATAAGCCATCGCGCCGCCGCCGCCTTTGAGGCTATCCTCTGGCATCGACCGCGCCCGGCGGCGCGTTTCATCCAGCAAGGAAGCCATGAAGACCGATCACGAAATGCTGTCTGCCTTCGCCCCGACGGGCGCGCTGCGCGCGTCCATCAACCTGGGCAATCCCATCCTCGCCAACACCGATCCCGCCACCGGCCAGCCTGGTGGCGTGTCGGTGGACCTGGCCACTGAACTCGCGCGCCGGCTCAACGTGAAGCTGGAACTGGTGGTCTTCAAGTCCGCCGGCGAATCCGTCAATGCCGTCGCCGCCGAACAGGCCGACGTAGGCTTTTTCGCGATCGACCCGCTGCGCGGCGAACAGATCGCCTTCACCGCGCCGTATGTCGTTATCGAAGGCGCTTATCTGGTGCGCCAGGACTCGCCCATCGTCAACAAGGACGAGGTCGACCGCGCCGGCCACCGCGTCGTGGTCGGCAAGGGCAGCGCCTATGACCTGTACCTGACGCGCGAACTCAAGCAGGCCGAGATCTTTCGCGCCCCTACTTCGCCCGCCGTCGTCGACACCTTCGTGCAGGAAAACATGGAGGTCGCCGCGGGCGTCAAGCAACAGCTCGAAGCCGACGCGCAGCGTCTGGGCGGGCTGCGCCTTCTGGACGGTCACTTCATGCTGATCCGCCAGGCCATGGGCGTGCCCAAGAGCCGCGGCGCCAAAGCCAGCGCCTACCTGGCCGCCTACGTGGAAGCCATGAAGAAGTCCGGCTTTGTCGCCGAAGCGCTGGCGCGCCACAAGATCCAGGGCGCCGCCGTGGCGCCGCTGGAACCGGCGGCGCAGGCCCAGGCCTAGGCTGCCTCGCGACAACCTGCCGCACCGCAGGCCGGGCGCCATGCAGAGGCGCCCGGGCCGCAGCGTGCGTTAGTGACTGATCATCCAGGGCCGCGCGCCCGCGAATGACTTTGCGCCGTCTCGCGATGTGCGCGTTCTTCCCCGCGACCGCCCACTGCCGCAGCACCCGCAGTTCATGCCGTGCCCCGCGCGCGTGCTGCGCGGCTCATTGGCGCTGCGCTCGTTCGCCGCGTGCGCCCGGTTCATGGCCGAGGACAGCGCCGACACCGCTGGGGCACCGCCCACAATGCGGTCCGACAACGCCCCGCACTGCGGGCAGGCCGCCGGATCCCGCCACTGCGCCAACCGCCGAAGCGCGGCAAAAGCGCCGCAATCCGCGCACGCATAGTCATACATCGGCATCGTCGTCTCCTACAGATCGCGCGACAGCGGCATGTCCACATCGCCCTTGATGTGCTTGACGGGACCGCTCGCGGACGGCTGGATGTCGAAGTCGAAGATCTCGGTGGGCAGCCAGAGCGTGGCGCACGAATTGGGAATGTCCACCACGCCGCCCGTCCGTGTTGAACCGCAACTACTCACCTTCGGGTCAGGCAGGGAGATAATGGTCTGCGGCTTCCAAGAGAGCGACGGCCGGCGCTACCACCCGGGTTGGCGGATGCAGTGAATCACTCCTTAAAGATTCCCTCTTATTCAGGGTTTATACAGGGAATGCCTACGGTGTAAAACGATGAACCCTCTTGTACGATCGTCCTAATCCAACATTTGGAGGCGGGCATGAGCGAGAAGGTGGATTTCGATCAGCACACAGAGAATTACAACGCCCTGTTAAGGGAAAGCGTCGGGTTCTTTTCTGCCGACGACGAGTATTTCGCCAGATACAAGGTTGACCTTGTTAAAAAATCGCTGCGCATCGAACCAAAGCGGATTCTTGAGTATGGATGCGGCATAGGGCGAAACATTCCATTCCTGAGAGAATCCTTCCCCACTGCGGTGATCGAGGGTTCCGATGTCTCAGACGTAAGCCTGGAGATGGCCCGCCAGCACAACCCTGACAACTTGTTCTACCTAGAATCCGGTCAGATGGACATGGAGCCATACGATTTGATTTTCGTGGCAAGCGTCTACCATCACATCCCGCCGGCAGAACGAGGACAAGCGACTCGGGTTTTGGTACAACGGCTCAACCAGGGAGGCAATCTCTGCGTATTCGAGCACAATCCATACAACCCAATCACTCGCCGAATCGTCGGCAACTGCATATACGACGCGGATGCGGTGTTGTTGGAACCTCGGGAATTGAAAGGCTTGGTCAAAAATTCCGGCCTGCAGTTGAGCAATTTCGAATACTGCCTATTTATCCCACCGAAATTTAAGGCATTGTCCTGGGTCGAACGACACCTAGGGTGGTTACCCCTCGGCGGGCAGTATTGGCTCTGCGGAACGCGCCCTACCTGAGCTTCGGATTCGACCACACTTCCACCTGCGCGCCGTGCTTCGCGGAGCATTTAGCGTACTGGAAAGCTAGCGCGGCATGGGCCTATGCTAAGTCATCCCACGATGACGGGCATTCGAACCGGCCGGAAAACTTTGCCCGCGAAGGCGTCGAAGTTTTGGATATTCAATCGCGTCCCCTATAGACGAAATAGAACCCGCCGAAGCGGGTTGGTTGCTAGCACTGTGCTCACGGACGTGTCAGTCTTGCATCTGCAGAAAAACGGCGGTCGAGCAATGCGCCGCGTAGCGCTTTGGTCAAAGGGCTGACGAACAGATCCAAGATCGCCGCGATGATGAAGCTCATCAACAGGACCCCACAAAACAGGAGCAAGACCTGTGTGGACGACAACGCACCCAGCTGCACGCGCGGCAGCCATACGTAGATAACTTGATGGTGG
Organism: Achromobacter sp. ACRQX; assembly: GCF_022346505.1. Taxonomy (NCBI): domain Bacteria; kingdom Pseudomonadati; phylum Pseudomonadota; class Betaproteobacteria; order Burkholderiales; family Alcaligenaceae; genus Achromobacter; species Achromobacter sp. ACRQX. The sequence continues at coordinate 10,663 of NZ_JAKRML010000030.1, read as the reverse complement.
ACGAGAAAAACGAGAAACGAATACTGGGCAAATTTTGACACCGCGGCTGCCATGCGGCCTGACACGGGAATGACGCTGCCGGCATACGCCAGAACACAAAAGCAGGCGATGCCAAGCGCCAGGCCGTAGAACAAGATGTGGATGGGTGGCATCCATACAGCGAAGAAGGCCAGCGTTCCTAGCGACACAATGAACGCGATGAGCTTATGAGGCATCACATAACGCGCCACGCAGACCCCAAAAAGAAACTCGGGCAACCGCATCAACGGATTGCGATCGACCTGGATCGAGAACAGCGAGGCGTAGTTCCGAAAGAGCAGGTATACCAACGCCCCTACCGCAATCCATGTCAGCAGTGGCCATCTGAACACCGCTGCCCGCAGCGCGGGGAACAGCGCGTAGAGGCACAGGATGAAACCTACAAACCATTCTCCTACCAGATAAAAATTTGGACCTATGTAGAAGAAAAAGCCGTCAAAACCAGTTACGGTCAATACGGCCTTCCATGTTGGCCCTGATCCCGGCCACGATCCCGATAGCCAATAAAGCACGAGGGCGGCGGACAGCCAGGCCGTCCAGAATGGAGGGTAGATCGCCAGGGCGCGTTTCAGATAGAACTCTCCCGCCCCTTTCCATTTGGCGGAGGTGAGGCCCAGCGATGCGCCAGAAATGATGATGAAAAGCGTCACCCCGAGGTCACCCATCATCTGGCGGAAAACTGTCATAGAGCCGACTACCGACGAGTCCGGAGCCTGCGCGCGAACTTGGATATTGAAGTGGTAGAGGACGATCAATACGATGGCCAGCACGCGGATGGCGTCCAAGTAGAACAGGCGCCCCTGGTCGCCGGACTTCAAACCTGCATCAAATCCAAGCGCCCCAGCCGTCATCTTCATTCCACTTCGTCTCCAATATGTCGGCGGACGATATCAGAATCCAAAACTAGGGCCTACTCCAAGCCGGGCAGGCCAAGAAGCGGCTCATCGTCCGACGGTACTGCGAGACCATGTCCGATCACCTGATCCGACACTTCATTGAAACGCGCCCGGACAAGGCTGCGCCATGCTCTCAAGGTCGCCCATCTTCCGGGAACTGCGGGACAGCAGGCACTTCCGCATATGAGACCGCGTCGGCCAGCTTCTGGTAGCCCATCTCCACAGCCTTTGCGTCCATCAACGCCTGTGCGAGGGGCCACTCGCCGGCGATTGCGGCGGCAGCATCCACCGGCGCCTCGGCAGGCGGCACCAGTTTTCCTTGGCGATACAGCCAGCCATCGCGGACATCGGCGCCCGCTGGAATCCACGTGTAGCCCGCCGGGGTGAGGTCCGCGATATCAACCTCGTCCACGACTCGATTATCTCGGAGACCTTTCCGTCCAACACGCGCGCATATCGCTTCATACCACCCCATGCCGCCCATCGCACCGTTTCAGTATGCCGTTCCGCCGGCTCCGCCACAAATTGCCAGAAGACCGAATCGACACCGCGCCTGCGCCGCCGGTGCCACCGGCGCCGCCGTTGCCCGTGCCGTTAGGGCTGCCGGCCGACCCGCCCATTGCGAAGTAGGTGGAGGCGGAAGACGACCGGTTATGGTGGACGCCGCCCATGCAGGAACCGTCCAAGAGTTCTTTGGCAAGCAGAAAGCTAAGCGCTGCGATTTCAGCTACTGGTTCTGGCAGGCCAAGCGCGCAGAACGCATGAGAGACTGCACCAACACGCCGTGCTTGCGTGAACTGTGGGCGCGCGCAGGGCTGCTAGATCCGTACGCACCGGCACGAACGTTACGACCGACGAAGGGTCGCAGGCAGTATTGCAGTCAAGAGTCGGAGCACAAAGTGTCAGCTTTTCTAGACGAGGGCTGAGGGTCGTGTTTGCGAGAGGCAGGGTGTGGAATTAGACCAGTTAGGGCTATCGAGGGAGCGTGGGACGGAATACCGCCACTCTTGCACGGCCCACACCCGACGAACCGCGCATCATCGCCGTCGTGATTCAGGCAGCGCAATCAACGAACACATAGAATGTTGCAGTTTGACAAATATTGTGGCGATCGTTAAAAACCATATCGTCCCACCATCTAACGCAACACTATGGATACGACGCAAGCAGGTTCTTTCAGCGCGCCTCTAACCCTTGAAGTCGATTCACATTTTCAACAACTGTATGGCGCAGTTAAACCGCTGTTAGACACAAAGAAGATTCGCATTCGCTTTGGTCGACAAGGTGACATACAGATCTCTTACAACGGTAGCTGCGGAAAGCCAACCTGGCGGGCGGTGATCGATACGCTTGCAGGCGCCAGTTTTCGCGCCATTTTCGTGTTTGCCTGCATGGTGCCCTTTGGGGCTGTATTGGCATTGGCGTTCGATCTTGCTCCCACCACGAGTGTGGTGGGCATCCTCGGGCTATCGGTTGTTGCGGGCATTGCGTCGGCGATCATAGCGCGTCAATCCCCCAATTCAATAGTCGTAGGCTCTCATGCGGTTCGCTACGGCGAATCCCCCATGGCCCGCTTGGCTTATACCGATATTGTCAGGTTGTACGTAGATGGCATCGGCGTTAAAGCCGAAACATGGCCACGCGGAAAGGAGTTCGATGCTATGCGCACCGCGCCCATTACTCTAGTCTCCTCGCCGGATCCAGAAGTACGTTGGCGGATTTTTCACGCCATTGATGCGGCTTGGAGTGATGCCCGCAAGGTTTAGGCTCTTTAGAGCCCTGTGCTAGCCGAGCAAGTGGCCGTATGTAAAGGTGAAGTGCTGATTTCTTCGCCGCTCCTGATTCACGGCTGCGCATAGGAACGTACGCCGCGCGTGTGACGTTGGAGCTTCGGCTCAGCAGTGCCCCCTCCCCACTCGGAGGTCATCGTCGGTTTTGGGGCGTTTTATCGCCGGCGGGGTTGCCCCGGGCGTCGTAACCCTTCCTACTCGTCAGTTCTGCCAGCAAACGAGCAATTGCGACGAACTGAAGCCCCTACAGAGACCTATCTATCCCAGCCGCCTTCAGGCGAGCATTCAAATCCTCCGCGAGGTGCTCCAACAACAGGGCAAAATCGCTGAAGTCATTTTTCGTAAGTGCAGGTCGTTCCACATGCGCAGCAGCACCCACGCTTCTGGCTAAGCGTTCAGCCGTGTCAGCCAGTTCAATCAAGGATTTTCGGGCCATTTTCATCTCCTATGCTGGGCTTATCATGTTCGACGCCGCTCGTCAACGTAGCGCATCGCGGCAAAAAGTGTGGGTCCGACCATCATAAGCGTGCGCGAAATGGGCGTATAGAATCTGAGTTATTGCATGTGATCACTAACTACGAGTCTGGAATACAAATGAAAAAAATTCATGCCACTGCGATTGTTTCGGTCAACGCGATCATTGAAGAAGGTGTCGAAATTGGTCCCTATGCTGTCATTGGCGACGCTGAGATAGGCGCGGGTTCGATCATCCACCCTCACGTGGTAATCGCCGATGGTGTACGGCTAGGCAAAAACGTCGAAGTTTTCCCTGGGGCATTTCTGGGTAAGGAGCCTAAGGGGGCTGGAGCCATCGCCCGACAGCCAGAGTTCGCCCGCAAGATCGAGATCGGCGACGCATGCTCGGTCGGCCCCCACGCGGTGGTCTTCTACGACGTAAAAATCGGCCGCAATACACTTCTGGGCGACGGAGCGTCGATCCGCGAAAAGTGCATCATTGGCGAGCGATGCATCATCAGCAGATACGTCACCATCAACTACGAAACGACGATTGGCGATCGCTCCAAGATCATGGACAACACTCATATCACTGGCAACGCCGAAATTGGTGAGGACGTGTTCGTCAGCGTTATGGTGGGCACCACAAATGACAACCTCATCCGGGCAGGGTTTGGGGATCATATCTCCGGCCCGGTTATCGAAACTGGAGCGTTCGTCGGCGCGGGCGTGACTTTGCTACCTGGGGTGACCATCGGCGCGAAGGCCACCGTCGCCTCGGGTGCTGTTGTCACGAAATCTGTTGAAGCTGAGGGCACCGTTGCCGGGGTCCCAGCACGCCCGATGCGTCGCACCGGAAGCCCGGACTAAATACTTCGCCCAAGTCAGTGGTGCGATCTTGATGTCCAGCCATCAGTAACCGCCACTTTCTATCCTCATCGAGCAGGCCTTTGATCACATAAACGACGAGGGCAGCCGCAACGTCGGCGCCCTGCCGGACAAAGTTCATGCCCAAGCCAGGTGATGGACGCGTTTGCCCACACGTACGGGCGAGCGAACTGGCTTGTCACTTCTCACTTATTAGCCGGCCAAGGTCGACGATGCAACGCTCGGCGACATCCGGCGATGTCTGGCAAGCATGCGAACGAACAAGGAGCTGGCCCGATGGCACTGGCCGGCCATTCAGACCGAAGGACGACCGAAATCTACTCGCGTGAAAAGCGCAGAAAATTGGTGCTGGTCCGCTGCGTTACCGCTTCAACACTGAATGGTGCGTCACGCCTGCAGAAGAATTCCCAGCCGGCTATTCCACGTGTCGCCGTAAGCCTTGCCAGCGACCGGAATACGGATCAATGGCCGTTTCAGGTCATTGGTGGAAAAGTCGAAGTGAACGTTCAGGAACGACAGGTTTCCATTGCCTGACTTCTCGGTCCATTTGAGCTGCCACTTGCGGATATAGGAAAAGTCCAGGACTTCGCCCGGGTCCTTTGCGCCATCGACCATGCACAGTTTCTGGCTCTGCGGGTCGAACGCAATGACCACCTTCTTAGCTTTGTCGCTCAGAATCAACTCGCTGTCGACGCTGTCTTCCGGAAACGCCGTACCCGACCGCTGATTGTGCTCGCGAAACTTCGCCAACAAAGCCTTGTGCCGCTTCTGCTGACGATGCACGGCCCAGGCGATCAACGCGACGATCGTCAGCACGATGGAGATGATATTGAACATGGAGCTGGCCCCCTGATGGCCGATAAACGCTGTACCGGCGTTAACGGCCGCAAAGGCGAAGAACTTTAGCCAGCAGTTATGATGCAAGCCATTCATCGCGCACCACGAAGGTTCATCCGCATGGCCGTCTCGCCCCGCCCGTCCCTCGCCATTCTTCTCATCATCGCCGCGTGCGCCAGCACGTCCGCATTTGCCGACGACGGCTGTGTCGCGCGCGTCGATGCAGAACTGGCCCGCATCAAACAGGCTCAGGACGTCCAACGCACGCGCGAGGCTGCCAATAATCTGGAACTGAATCGGGAGCTATGCCAAGGCCGGCTGGACCTGCTGGACGCGCGTTTTGCCTTGAGCGACGACTTCGAAGCGTGCCGCCGCAACGGCGTGCAGTTTTCGGATCAGGTGACGCGCAACCTTACGGGCGCGTCTGATGATCTGAGCGGTATGAAGGCCTCGTGGATCCGGACCTGCGGCCTGCACATGAAAGACTGATAACGGTAAGACATTGCGATTGTGGCCGCTCGAGCGGCCACGTTCGCGGTCAATCGACTACCTGGCTCTTACGCCGCCTGCTTGGCGGCATCGCGCGGAAAGAAAATCGCGCGGCTGGGATCAAAGCCATACAGGGATTCGTACTCCGGCGCGTCGGCCGCCAACGCAAGCACCGATTCCAGAATGAAGTCCGCCTTAGCGTCAGACAGCAGCGCGCTGAAATTCAACCGCACAAAGCCGGGCTTCTCGATCTCGCGGCCGTCCATGATCGCCTGCCGCATCTGCAGCGACTGTGCGTCGTCGATATCCAGCAGACGATGCACGTAAGGTCCCGCGCACGCGCATCCGCCGCGCGCCTGAATGCCGAAGCGGTCGCTCAACATGCGCGTCACCAGTTGCTGATGCACAAACCCGCCCTTGCCGTCGCGCACCCGGAAAGAGAAGATCGGCAAACGGTTCGCCGTCAAGGACCCTAGCAGCTCCAGACGCTCCGCGCCCTTCCAGGCGGCAAGCGCGCGCTGCACGAAGTGCGCATGGCGCTCCTGCATGAATTCCGCGCCCAGCGCTTCCTTCACCAGCACTACCAGTGCAGCGCGGATGTCCCCCACCACATTCGGCGTACCCGCTTCTTCCCGAGATTCCAGACTGCCGCTGTAATCATGTCCCACAGGCGACACGAACTTCACCGTGCCGCCACCCGGCCAGGTCGGCGTGGTGTCGAGCACCGCGTCGCGGCGCACGATCAATACGCCCGAGGCCCCAGGCCCGCCGATGAACTTATGGGGTGAAAACACGATAGCGTCGATCTGCGCATCCGGCGCCGGCGACATCCTGATGGGCAGGTACGGCGCGCCGCCCGCGTAGTCCCACAACATCTTCGCGCCGGCAGCCTTCACACGTCGCGTGATGCCCGCGACATCCGCCACGATGCCCGTCACGTTCGACGCGGCCGACAGCGCGCAAACCACCAGCGCATCTTTCGGCGCATCCAGCGCCCGCGCCAACTGCGCCAGATCAGGGCCGCCTTCGGGGCTTTCTGCCAGTTCAACGATCTCGGCGCCGCATTCGCGCCACGGCAGGATATTCGAATGATGCTCGTACGGTCCGATGATGACCCTAACCTTCCGGCCGGCAGCCACCGCCGCGTTCACGCCGAACAGATTCACCAGCCGGTTGATACCCGCCGTTGCGCCCGACCCCGAGAAAATCACCGCATGCTCATCGCCGGCGCCGCAGCACCGCGCGACGGCGGCGCGGGCCTCGCGCCGCAGCCGGGTGATGAAGCCGCCGCAGAACGAAGCCTCCGTGTGCGAATTGGCGTAATACGGCAGCACCTGTTCAAGCACAAACCGTTCGACCTGCATCACCGCCCTGCCCGATGCGACGTAATCCGCATAAACCAAAGGCTTGGACCCGAAGGGCCCGTCAATGCAGGCATCCTTGCCGATAAGCCCGTCGGCAAGCGCCGCCGCGATATCGGAAGACTTCAGGCTGTCTTGAAACTGCTGCAACGGCGAAGCCGAGACGCGGACGGGCGCCTCGGCAAAAGGCATATTCATGGCGGGAGGGATCCGAAAAGTACGCAAATATCATACGATGGATGCCTTGATGAAACATCACCGTTTTTTTGCCACAAGTTCATGAAAACGGGTCATATGATCGAATCTATGGAAAAAATAGACAAACTTGATCTGAGCATCATCTCCTGCCTGCAAAAAGACGGCGCCCTGTCGCAGCGCGAGCTTGCCGACAGGGTCGGTTTGTCGCAGAACGCCTGCTGGCGCCGGCTTCAACGCTTGAATGCCTGCGGAATCATCCGCGGCACCCGGGCCGAAGTCAGCCTGGTTGCGCTGGGCCTGGATCTCACCGTCTTCGTCATGATCCGCACCAGCCACCACGCGAAGGCCTGGGCTGATGGCTTCCGGCAGCACGTCGAGCGCCTGCCGGAGGTGACGGAGTTCTATCGCATCGGCGGCGATTGGGACTATCTGATCAAAGTCGTGTGCCGCGGCATGGTGGGGTACGACCGGTTCTATCAGAAGCTGATCACGGACTTCGAGTTGTCGACGGTGACGGGATTCTTCAGCATGGAAGCAATCATCGAGAACCGGCCGCCGGATCTGCGGATGCTGGAAGATTGAAGGGGTACGCGGTAGAAGCGATAGCGCTTTCGGTGGCTGCCCGCCGACAAGGCGGCGCGGTGTAAAGGTTGCCAGTCACTCGTTGAAGCACGGCGCGGTGTATCGGTTGCCAACCACGCATTGATATTCGCCTCGTGCTTCGGGCGCCGGCAGCCCGCTGGTGGCAGTCACGTAGGCCAGTCATCGGCCCGCATTTGAAATACACTGCGCACAATGCGCCCAGGAACTTTCCCGCCGCGCGTTGTTCGAATTCACCTCATTCCCACATCGTGGAGACCCGTCCGGCCATGACCCTCTAAGCCCTCCCCCAGATCACCGCTTGCGCTGCGCGCAACGCGTCTTATCGAATCCGGAGAGCTTCTTATGGCCCAGTCTTCCCGCGCGCCCGCACCGGCGCATCCCCAGCCGCAATCCTCGGCGCCCTTCCTCAGCCTGCGTCACGTCAGCCATGCGCTGCCCGATGGACGCATTCTGCTCAATGACGTCAGCCACGACTTTGACGGCAGCACCCGCTATGGCCTTATCGGCCGCAACGGTGCGGGCAAGTCCATGTTGCTGCAGTTGGCGCACGGCGCCATGGGCATGCAAACCGGCCGCATTATCCGCCGCGGCCGCATCGCGTACGTACCTCAGGAACAACCGCGAACCGCCGCCACCACATTGGCGGACGTCGCCGGCATTGCGCCGATCCTGCAGGCCTTGTCCCACATCGAAGCCGGCAGTACTCGCCAGTCAGACTTCGATCTGGCCGAAGGCCATTGGCGCATCCGTGATGAATGGACCCGCATGCTGGCCGACGCCGGCTTGCCCGCGTGGCAGCCCGAGCACCCCGCCTCGATTGCCAGCGGCGGCGAGCTCACGCGCGTCGCACTCGCAGGCGCCCTGATGCAGAACCCCGACGCCCTGCTGCTGGACGAACCCAGCAACCATCTGGACGCAGGCGCACGCTGCTGGCTCATGGACCAGACCGCCGCCTGGCGCGGCGGCTTGATCGTCGTCAGTCATGACAGGACGCTGCTGGACGCCATGTCCTGCATTGTCGAACTGGATCGGGGCACACTCACCACATATGCCGGTAACTACGCCGCTTACCGCGCCCACCGGGACTGCGTAGCCGCCTCGCTCGAAGCGTCCCTGGCTCACGCACGCAACGAACGCACTGTGACCCTGCGCGCACTGCGCCAACAGCACGATGCCCAACAACAACGCACCGCCCGCGACGCCCGCAAGGCCCGGGATGCAAACCAGGCGCCGATCCTGCTGGGCATGAAGAAGGCCAACGCCCAAGCTCATGCCGGCCGTGAGAATATCCGGCGGCAAGAAACCGTTGCCGCGTTGGACGATGCGGTAAGGCAGGCCGCTGCGCAAATCGATCAATCGGCAGGCATCGCACTGGCCTTGCCCGAAACCGCCGTGCCGCAAGGTCGCCGCGTTCTGCATCTGGAGCATGCGAAACCGCCCTATCCAGTGGAAGCGTGTGCACTAACGGTGACGCTGTCTGGCCCGTTCCGGTTGGCCATTCGCGGGCCGAACGGATGCGGCAAGAGTACGTTGCTGTCCATGCTGGCTGGGGAATTGGCGCCGCACGCAGGCGTATGCGACGTCCGCGTGCCGACCGCCATCCTGGATCAGCGGGCGTCCGTTATGAAGGAAGACAAATCGCTGCTGGAAACGCTGCAGGTGCTGGGCGCCACGTTATCGGAAGGTGAACTTCGCAGTCGATTGGCATTGCTGGGCCTTGGGTCTGCGCTGGTCAATGCGCCCGCCGGGACATTGAGCGGCGGGGAGCGCCTCAAGGCTGCGCTGGCGTGCGCGTTGTGGCGCAAGACGCCTGCGCAGTTGCTACTGTTGGATGAACCCACAAATCATTTGGACATTGAGGCGGCGGAGGCGCTGGTAAGCGCGCTCCGGGAGTATCCCGGTGCGATGGTGGTGGTCTCGCATGATGAAGCGCTCTTGGAGGGAATAGCGCCTACGCATGAGATGCTTTGGAGGCCGCAGGGCTGGCACCTCGCCGATGCATCACGCACACGGCTCGGACGGCGTCCGCCGTGATCCGGACATGATTCAGCCGGCCGAAAATCACGCCGGATGCCGCAGACATATCCGCTCGCACAAGATGCCATCTGCTCGCTCATGCGCAACTCATCGCTGGGGGGGACATTGAACTGCCCAAATCAAACGGGAGACTTAAATGGCTCCCCCTGACAATAAATATTCAACTCATCTGCCCGCAGCTATCTCACCATCATCGGGATTAAGTTGATAGGCGAGTACAAGCGCAGCCTGGCCGGCAACGGGATGCCATTCCGACTAGCGGGCATCGTCCTTACGCCGTGATCCACTGCGGCTTGATCCAAAGCGTGATTGCGTGAGCCGATAACTACTGTGTTGCCTTAGACCTTGCCCACAGCGTCCGCGCGAACCCAGACCACGCCTGAAATCGGTTTACCACGGAAAATTTCGTCTCGGATCATTCGCCAACTGGGACGAGAGAACTGACATCACGAGTTTCCTCCCACGGGCATGGGTGTCCTCTTCACCTTGACGTTGTCGCACGCTTTAAATTTCGTGACGACGACAGGCTTGGTGCGAACCACGCCATCTACGACCACAAGCTCCCGTAGAACCGCATTCGGATGCTGGTAAAGCGTCTCGTAGTCTTTTCCCGCCTCGAGCACAGCGGAAATGCCATCGCCGAACTCACGGGTATGCATGGACATGCCGATTGCATTGGGGCCGCTCCACCCGCCGCCGTAGGCATAGATATCAATGGGTATTCCTGCCATGACGACGTACTCCGAATAGTACTTTTCGTCGATATCGGGCATGGGCATGCCGATGACGGTATTGCTGATGCCTCGAACCAGTGGATCATTCGCGTTGAAACCATACGGTTTTGAGTCTTCTTGACACGTACGGTTTAGGATGACCGTGGTTGCCACGCCAAAGTAAATTCGAAGCCTGGCATTGGCCGTTGGGTCGTATTCTTTTGGCAAATACGGACTTTTCGGAGCACAACCGGCCACAAGGACGGCCAGAGTGATCATCGCCAACTTTGTCTTCACTGCAGACCAACACTTCATACACTTCCTTTCATCGTAAACATTAATAGTAGGGGGGGGGG